>JADJPF010000004.1:300000-562964 GCA_016713405.1 Blastocatellia bacterium | reverse complement strand
CATATCAACAGTTCGAGTTAAAGGAAAATTATCGTAGCCCCAAACAATATTAAGTAATTGTTCTCTTGTTACTACTTCACCTCGGTGTGAAATAAAGTATTTTAATAGGTTTAATTCTCGGAAAGAAAGCTCAGTAGTTATATTTTCTTTGTTAATTTCAAACTTATTAAAGTTAATTGTTATATTACCGAATTTATAAAGCTCAGGGATATTTTGAGAGCCAGTATTTTTGCAGAACCTTCTTTTTATTGCTTCAATCCGAGCCATTAATTCAAGAAAACTAAATGGTTTTGTAACATAGTCATCCGCACCAAGCCTTAGCCCTATAACCTTTTCGCTTTCTTGGCCTCGTGCCGTGAGCATTATAATTGCAATGTCATTGCCTGAATCTCTAAGTTCTTTACAAATATCATAGCCACATACTTTAGGTAGCATAATGTCTAAAATAAGTAAGTCAAAGAGTTTTTCTTTAGCTAAACGCAGAGCGGTTTCTCCATCTTTAGCTACTACAACTTTATAACCTTCATAACGAAAACCATCCTCTAAGGCAATCGCCATTACAGGATCATCTTCAGCAATTAGGACTTTCCACATAAACACTTTCCTTAGAAAAATTAATAGTTTTTTTAATGGGCAGGTAAATAGTAAATTTACTACCTTTTCCTATGGTGCTATCTATAGTTACTTTACCCTGATGAGCATCAATAATATGTTTGACGATTGATAAACCTAAACCGCTACCTTTTACATCATGAACGCAATCCGTACTAACACGATAAAATTTATCAAAAATTTTTGTTTGCTCACACCGTTCAATCCCAATACCATTGTCTATAACTGCAATGGTTACATAAGCGTTTATTACGTCTAATTGAACTAAAATATTTTTTTCCTCACCAGAATATTTAATTGCGTTATCAATAAGATTAACAAGTGCTTGTGCTATGGCGTTAGCGTCGATTTGTAGTAGAGGTAATTTATTTTCAGGTAATTCTAAAAGGATGTTAAAACTTTGCTGTTTTTGTAAAACCTCAAAGGTTTTTAATGTTGTTTGTATCAAGTCTTTAATATTAACGTTATCCATTTGGTAGATTTTGCGGTCTGAAGATATACGAGAAAAATCAAGAATATTGTCTATCAATTGCGTTAAACGCCGGCTTTCTGTTTCAATATATTCGCCATACTCGCGGACTTTGGCACTATCTTTTACCCAACCTAAACGCATAAATTCACCAAAAACACGAATAGATGAAAGAGGGGTTCTCAATTCATGAGAAACGTTAGAAACAAAATCCGTTTTCATTTGGGATAGTTTGATTTCCCGCGCAATTGTATGCAAAGTTATTGCAATACCAATAAGTAAGATTAATGCCATTAAGATTGAGACAGTAAAATTAAGCACAAAATTTTTATGTGCTAACTCTTCTATAGTCATATTAACTCTTTGGTAGCCCAATATCCAATCAGTAAAAATAAATGGTAATTGAACTTCTACTTCGTCTTTTGAGCATTTTGCAAAACTGAGGTTAGAGCAACTAGACATTAGTAAATGATTATTGCTGTCCTTAACAGTAATAATCATTTCTTTATTATCTTCAGGAAATACTGTTGGCAAAGATTCTTTAATAGCTTGTTCTAAACGTGTTTTAAAATGATTTACATCAACGATTAAACCAGCCATTCCAATAATGCTTCCACTACTGTCAGTAATTGGTTTAAGGATAAGGCGATTTTCTGGATCAAGCTCGTTAATCGTTAGGGTGTTTGAGCGTAGGGGGGTTGTTGGTGTTGTTGAACCTAACCGAAGGCGTAAGTTTGAAAGTGTACAAGCAGTATTTACAGCACGTTTTTCCCTACTATCGGATTGGATTTTTATTAGTTGGGTTGAGGAATTATAAAAATGTGTTAATGGGGCACCTTCTTCATCAAAGCTTACAATAAATATTTGTTTTGCCCCTGGCCAATGCTTAACGCTTAGTGCTTTGTTATCTAAATTATTTTCTTGAGTAAATACATCTACAAATGGGTTAAGTGTTTTCTCAGCATTTATCCTATAGTCTTCTTCTAGTTGAGCAACCACAGATTTAAGATATGTTTTGACTGCCATCTTATAGGAATTGGTGGATGTTTGTTCCAGTTCACACAGTGAGCGATATTGTAAGTGTATGATAATTAATAAGGGAAGCAAGGCTATTATCAAACCAATCCACACAATATAGCGATGCCAATAATTTTTTATCAACATTATTTTTACCTCTTAGCTGAAAGTATATCATCAAAATCTAACCATTTTTTTCCAAGCAACATTTTTTACAAATTATTGACAACTTTTACTAATTTTTACTTAGTATTGAGGACTTTTACTTTCCATTTGTAGCACACTTTGCCTGCCAGTAAACGCCTATTTCAATGTGTTTCTAGCTTCTTGGAGGTAAAAGTTTATGTTACTAGTTGTAAAAATTCTGTTTAGTATATTTTTTTACTTACTATTAGTAAGCGGTTTTATCCTAAATGTTAATGCCCAGGATTTAAGCTTACATAAACCTCAAACTGTAATAAAATATCCAGTGAATGGAAGTTCTCCATTTCCTTTACTAACAACAGAGCAATTAGGTAAAGTAACTGAAGCTTTAACACTTGCTAAAGAATTAACAAAAGATTGTGACTGTGATAAAGCTTTACAAAGTTATGGTATTAACAGCTTGGCAGAAATATTAATTTTAGAGCCTAATGTAAATATTTTTGATGGTAGGAAGTCTACACTAGGCTTACCGTGGCTTATAAATGGTGAAAGGGAAACAGTTAATTCATATTTTGTAAAAAATCAAGATTGGCTTTGGGCAGGTGTAATACAATCAGCATTTACAGGTAAAGGAAATATTCTTTTTCTTAATAGCTACTTTTTTAACCCAAACAAAAATGTTACTGTTGCCATACAACAGCGAGCTATAATTCTTATCCATGAATCTGTGCATCAATACGCCAATAAAAATGATAAGTATTTTGGAGGTAGCCAAAGGCTTACAAAGCTAATTATAAATGCTTGTCTACCTAACCTTAAAATGTAGAAGTTGCACTACTAGCCGCTACTATACAATAAAATTATTTTAGGTAATAACTACTATTTATTAATTAGTTTTAATTATTTCTAATTAATTTAGCTATAGCCAAGTTAATGCCAATGTCGGTCGTGTTTCAGTAAAGTTGGTAATACAGTTGCAGCCCTTTGTTAAATTGATTTACAAACCAAGTGCCAACTTTTTTATAACACAACCTGCTTTTTTTTCTTTTTTTATGTCTTAAGTTAATATGCATGGGTGACAACCCAATAACTTATTAAGAATCACCAAATTTATTCCATAAGTAGCATCAACTCCAGCAAAACTTAATTCCCTAGAAAGGGTTTCACCTGGTATTAAAGGTGCGTCAGAAGCATAATAAGCAACATTCACCATAATATCATCTCGTAAATAGCCTAATTTATTGCATTGGTGAAGTTTACGAACATAAGGTATTCCTTCCATTTCTAGCCCTAAAATATGCCATTTTTCATAATATTCATTTAGCATAGAATTATTTTGAAGGACTGTACCAAGCACTGTTAGCATTGGCCCATCAGTATAAACTCGGCTATCAGCAATTACATCTGCAAAATCTTCTCGGTTTAAACCATTACCATTAGGAAAATCATAAATTTCATTGCGTCCTTGTTGCAGCAAATAAGATGGAATCATAATTCCACCTCGCTCACCTACAACAGTTCCAGCTTTACCCATAATAGAAAAACTATGAATACGTTTTTGAAAAGTCATAATTAATTCTTCAATTATTGTTCCAGCTTGTTCTCCAAAAGCATAATCAAAATTAATAATTACTGGATGTGTTTCCTTTAATTTTTTAATATCTAGGTTAAGCCTAGGATCAACTAGATTAAAGTCTATTTTAGTTAGATCAATTACTTGACAATCAATACCTACCATAAAAATATCAGGCAAAACTGTAATTCCTAGACTTTCATCATAAGCCTGTTTTGCTGCTCTAATTTCAGGTTGTGTTCTTAAGTATCCTTTCATTAGATAGTAAATTAAATTGGTGTGATGGATAGTGTTAACATGTCGCTCAATTAAATCTAATGAGCTTTTATCTGTGGATTGTTCGCGTCCCCAGGCTAGCACTTTATCTTGATGAAGGCGAGCATAACCAGAAAGCACATTGACTGTGCTATGAGTATTGCTAGAAATAATATGTATTGGGCGTTGTTCAGAACCAGAAACTTCTCCAACAAAATCAGCAATTCTTTGGCACCATTTACGTGCTGGATTACGGGAATTATTATCATTAAAAGCCCGGTGCATACGAATAAAAATTGTTGGTAGGTGTTCTGCAATATACTGAAGGCGAACAAAGAGTTCTCCATCCCATTTATGATCTAAAAGACGAAGAGATTCTTCTGTTGTCCCTAGATCAAAGGCTAGGCGAGCTATAAGGCGATTACGTCTTTCTAGCGTTGCATCAGAACTATTTGTAGCTATTTGGCGAATTTCTTCAAGAAGTGGACGACCTGCTAGCAAGCGATAGATCTTTGTTGCTTCAATAAAATAACTAGTCACAATAGACATCAAATCTAGTAATTCTGTTATTTCATCTCTAACAACAATTATTATGGTTTCTGGGCCTATCTTAAAAGCAGCACGCCTCCTAGATGGAGAATGTAGAGAAACTATCCCAGGTTGTTGGGAAAAATTATTTGGAACACTCTTTTGTAACAAAATTTCCCGTACCTCGTGAATATCCTCTGGAAGTCTTGCTGTAGCATATAACATAGCATCAACGTCAATTACTTCGTTTTTATCACAATATCGATGTAAACTTGGCTTCATTCGTTGAAAAGCTGGTATAAGTTGAGCAACGTCAAAAAATCCTTTTAGCACTCCATGTCGGACTTCTACTTCAAACCATTCTATTGCTTCTTGTGTTGCTTCGTTCATTTTTCCTCCTGGGCTAATTTATTTAGCTATTTTTATTTATTCTATAAAAATTATCTATAAATAAAATAAGGCGGGCAAAATACCCACCTTATTTTTAAGTTTTATTAGTTAATACTATGGCGTGTTTAAGTCTCTTAAACTAAAAACAAATGTGGCTGAAATACCATTAGCAGTAACTACTAGCTGATTTGTTCCTGCTCTAAGATTAGCTTTTCTTCTAGCTCCTTTAATGGTTAAAGTAGTATCGGTTTGACCAATTACCCTAGCACTTAAGTCTTGACCATTAATCATGACTCTAACCCCACTAGTGCCAAAACCTTGTCCAGCAACAAATAACAGGTTCTTTTCTCTTAGTACAGAACTAATTATTACATTAGGATCAACAGTTAAATTAAAGCTTGTTTGTGCGCTAAGACCTTGAGAGTCAATAACTTGTACTACTACTCGACCACCTTGATTAAGTGCTGTAGGAACAAAAGTTAAAATAGCTGATCCATCCGTGTTTGTACCAATATTTATTAAAGAAAGTGGTGCAGTAGGTGCAGCAAATCTTAGTGGATCTCCATCTGGATCACTAGCTTGAACAGTGACTCTTAATGTAGCACCTAATCTAACCCTTTGATCTGCAATAGTAGCAATCATTGGCGCACGGTTAGCAGGTGTTACAGTAATAACAAATGAAGCACTAGTAGATAAATTTATTGGGTCAGAAGCCGTTACAGTACAAACTGTTTGACCAACATCTCCCATTTGAGGAGATACTGTTAAAGTTAGACCCGTTACAGTTACAAAATTACCTCGATCACAAGCTACTGTTAAAGTTACGGGTGAGCCTTGAGGATCAGTAACACTTACATTTAAGGTGACTGTTTTGCCTGCTTCAATTGTGACATTTGGAATAACTAGATTAGAGGCTGTTTCATCGTCTACACTAGCTATAAAATCACCATTAAGAACTAAAGTATCTTGTTGATAAAGACGAACATTCTTAATTGCTTTTACTATAGCAATTTGTTGTGGTAACGCTTCCAAATCGCCTAATTCATCTTTATCAATTTTAGAGCTATAAGAAAATTCTACAGTTCCTAATTTATTAGATAATTTGTTATCAATAGCAATACCATCAACTTCTAATCGGTATTCTGTATTAGGTTGTAGGTCAACAGCAATAACTTGAAAATTTTGTACTAGCTTTTTCCCTACTTTAACAAAGGTCTTAGCAATTCCTGAGCTATTGCTCAAATCTAAAGCTTTTAGAGAAGCAACCCGTTTACTAGTTTTTTGACTATTTGGCTTTTTATCATTAGCCATTGTTGGGCTACCAACTACCAAAAGCAACATTACAGCAATAACACTTGTAATAATAGCTCTTAACATAAAATTTCCCCCTAAATATTTATTTTTGTAGCGGTTAAACATCATTAGTAAAGATTACTCTATCAACAAGTTAAGCGTTACATTACGAATTCGCCCTTGTTCATCTTTACCAGTAAAAACAAGAGGTTGCAAGCCTATTGGCCCACTTCTTTTTGCTTTTAGAGAAAAGCTTACGCTATTTTCCGCTGTTATTTGGGTTGATGGTGAAAGGTTTAATTTTAATAAACTAGTATCTTTACTATTTGGCCCAGTTATTGTTATTCTACCTGCAAAATTAGCAATTCTATCAATTTTTAATGGAACAGTTATTTTTTGCCCTCTACTAAGGCGCATTTGAGGATTATCAAAAGTTAGAGCAAAATCTGGCTGTACTACTTTAAGCACTACACTTGCTGTTTTAGAAATTTGCTCTTGATTTTCACCTGAAGCTGTAGCAACAATTGTTAAGCTATAATCGCCTTTAGCATTAGGACTGCTAGTAATAGTTACTTTAGCACTATTTCCAGGAATTAATAAATTTTCTGGTACAAAAGCATTAACCCCTGAATCAATTGGTTGGACTTTAACAGATAAACTAATGCCAGACTTAAAGTTAGCAATTGATTGTGTATTAATTGTAAAGCTACTGGTTTCACCAGCAATAATTGTTTGTTGTCCTGGAGTAACTTCTAAGCTAAAACCTGCTTGAGTATTAGAAATAGCAAAATTTCCTGTACTAATGCCAAATCCATTATTTCCAGCCTCATCAATTGCGCTAACTCTTATACGAGCTTGATCAGTCATCAAGTTAGGCACTGTCCAAATAAAAGTTTGTGCATTGCCCATTAAATTTTCCACAATAGTAAATGGAAATGTTGTTCCGCCATCGGTTGATAAAGTAATATTATGGCGTTGAATAGCTTTGTTGTCGCTCGATTGCCAAGTAATTTGTACTTGTTGGTTTGCTTGTAAGGTTATACCTTCTGTTGGAGCAGTAACATTAACTATAGGACTAGTAATATCAGGTGTATTAGCAAAATTTTTAATTAGTAGATCTACATTAGGTACACCCCAGCCCGTGACTAAATCATATCCAAGAGTAGCTAAAAAGCCTGTTGCACCAGTTTGTGCGCAAGGTAGTCTTGCCATAGTGTTATTATTACCAAAAGTAATATCTGTAAATACTGCCGGGCCAGCATTTCTAAATTGTTCTGCTGCTAAGCGATAAATTTCTGCATTAGGAGAACCTTGGACAGAGCCTTTTGATTGATTAATTAAAACCATTATTCCAGCCCAAAGTGGAGCAGACTGACTTGTTCCAGATGTAATAAAGCCCCGTTCATTAATGACAACTGCTGTGCCAGGTGAACCAGCTAACAGCGCAACATCTGGAATTAAGCGTTTTTCTCCCGCAGGAAGACCACCTGCAAAACCGCTAGCGGTATTTTGATAATCAGGACGAGCAATTTTATTACTAACTCCACCACCTGTAGCACCACCACCATTTGTTATAGGTTGACCATCACAATTAAACCTTACTCCAGGTGGTTCATTCCAAACGCTTTCTTGGAGAACTCTTTTAAGATCGCCAAAAAAATCATATTCTCCAATAATTTGTGTACCGCCTACAGCCGTTGCACCATCATAACAAGCAGGGCAATTAATTGCAGATTGTCCTGCTGTTCCACCTGGAAAACATTCTGCTCCCTCATCTCCAGCAGCAATAAAGAATGCTATGCCTTGAGCAACACCTTGTAGCATCAACATTTGTTCGGCTGGATCAAAAACATTAGCTTCACACCCTCCAAAACTTTCATTAACAATAGGTGTTTTTAAGGTGTTAACAATAAATTGTTCGGCTAGAAAAATATTAGCTGTAGAAAGTTCAGGAATTAAAATAAGCTCAATATCTGCCATTGGAGCAATCAAAGAGATTGAATCAATATCTAGTTCTGCCTCGCCTTGAAATCTTACAGGAGCCATTTCTAGACCTGGTGGAACAAAGCGTTTTACTAGTGTTCGTGGAAGGTCAAAAAGCTGACGATGTAAATTAATATCTGTGTCTAACACATTAGAATTAATAATAATTCCTACACGTTGACCTTGACCGCGAAGACCTGCTTGTTTTAAGGGGTTGATGTTATAGGCTAGATTAAAATCATCTGGGCCAAAGAAAATTGGACTATTACCACTTTGAGCATTTGTATCTATTTTTTTACCTTGTTTAATAAAACCTTGTATTTGCTTTTGTTGCTCTTCTGGAAAAGGCTTAAACTGGCTATAGGTTTGATAAAGATAAGCATTATTTAGCCCATGAATATTGCTAGTAATTTTAGATAGGCGTTCTGGTAGCTTAGGCAAACGATCATTAGAATAAAAAATGCGCTGGCTAGAGTCTTGATATTGATTGACTTCTAGCTTAAAGGCACGTTCTACTTGTTCGGCTGACGCGCTAAAACTAATGGCTAGACGATTGGGCCAGGCCTGGTCAATAGTAAAACCTTGATTAGCTAGCCAATCCAAAGCAAAATTAAATTCTGATTCTGAGAGTCCAAAACGTCGGCCAAATTCCTCTGGGCTAATCCATTTATGATAATTTGGCGATGTTGGATCATAAAGTTCTGTAATTAATTGTCTTACTTCTTTTTCCTGGCTGCTCTTAAAAGAAATAGTTAAGTTAAGACGTTCGCTATTTTTTATTTTTGATAATTTTTGGCTATTTAGTACTAATTGTGGCACTTGTCCTGCGGGTAAAGTCTCTTTAGCGATCTCTGTTACTTGTGGACGCTCATCATAAGCACTACTTAAAATACTATTTTGCCATCCTATTAAAACAAATAAAGTTATTAATAAAAAAGAAAAAAATTTTATTGAATTACGCATAATAATTTTTCCTAAAATTTTTAAGGATGGGTATGAATGAAGGCTAACTTTAATAGTAGTCTACGTCAATAATTTTCTGGTATTATTTTGCTAAGATTAAAGCTAAGAACAATATTCTTAAAAGATTCGTTAGCGGCGATAACATTCTAATAAACAACTCTAATAAATAAAATTTAACTATGTGTAAAAAAATTTTTCTTCTAACTGCTTGTTTATTAATGCTAGTGTTGCCACAAGTAATATTAGGTCAAATACAGTCATCTCAGCTAAACAAAACAAAAGAGTCTGAAGAATTACTAATAAAAATAGGAGCAGATTTAGTTGCCCTAGATGTTACTGTTAGTGATGCAAAAGGAAATTATGTTTTAGACTTAGCAGCCGCAGACTTTGAATTACGCGAGGATGGAGAGTTACGCCCAATTGAATTTTTTCAACCAACTTCCAAATTACAAAACACTTCTTTAGCTCTTGTAATCGCCCTTGACCTTTCTGGCAGCCTTTCAGAAGAAGAAATTATTTTGCAGCGTGAATCAATAAAAAATTTGTTGAACAATTAGATAAAACTTCACTTTGTGCTTTGATGGGTTTTAATCATCAAGTCAATATCTTACAAGATTTTACTAGTGACCATAAAAAACTTGGCGATAAGTTAAATAAAATCAAAGATTATGGCGGCTCAACTAGAATTTATGATGCTTTAGACCGAGCCATCACTATGCTAAAAAAAGCTCCTACTATTCGTGATAAAAAGCGTCTTCGTCCAGTTATTGTAGTAATAACAGATGGTTTTGATAGTTCAAGTATTATTGATAAAAAAGAGCTTATAGCCCGTGCAAAAGTTTCAGGCACAAGCATTTATAGCATTACCATTCCTTCGTTTTCTCCTCTAATTACTCAAGGGAAAAAAGACCGCCTGCCAACTTTATTAGATATTGCAGGCATAACTACTCTTACAGGTGGACGGGATTTTCTCTTGATAATAATAATTACAATAAAGTTTTGAGGAAATTGCTAAGGAGTTTGCTGCTAGTTATACTTTAGCCTATCACTTACCTAAAGATTTGGTAGTTAATAAATCTCATAAACTAGAGGTTAAAGTTAAACGTCCAGGTTTGCAAATAAGAACTAGCCGAGATAATTATCAAGTGCAAAGTAAATAATCGCCTTTAATTTTTGCCTGAAAAATCAAACATTTATGTATGAAATTTTTGAACACACAGCAGATTTAGGATTACGTGTTAAAGCTAAAGATATTAATACATTATTTGCTGAAGCAGCATTAGGTATGTTTTCTTTAGTAGTGGAAAATGTTGATCAAATATCACCTAAAGAAACCCTTGAAATTCAAATAGATGGCACAGACTATCAATATTTATTTTTTGATTGGCTAAATGAATTGCTTTATATTTTAGAAACACAGCATTTAGTATTTGCTAAATTTACAGTAAATATTACTGATAAAGGATTAAGGGCTAGCATTGCTGGAGAAAAGATTGACCCTAGCCGTCATATTTTGGATCATGAAGTAAAGGCTATTACTTATCATGCATTACAGGTGGCAAAAGTTGAAAATGGTTGGTTGGCAGAAGTTATTTTAGATATTTAGTATAAACAGGATTTGTTACGCTAAATTATTGAAAAATAAAGAAAAACCTATAATGTCCCATAGGGACATCTGACAATAGGCCATCCATTTATGGGTGGCCTATGATTTCAAAAAATTCACAAGGAAAATTAATGAGTAAAGACGCTTATAAGGGCCCATTAGAAAAAGTAAATGATTATTGCTGGCGGATTCCAAAAAGCTACAAGCCAGAAATGTTAGTAGATGGGCTAATTTATGCAGATAAAAAACTAATCCAACAAATACGCGATGACCAAGCCCCAGAACAAGTGGCAAATGTGGCATGTCTGCCTGGCATTCAACTAGCTAGTATCGCTATGCCTGATATTCATTGGGGTTATGGTTTTTGTATTGGTGGAGTTTGTGCAACTGACCCAAACGAAGGTGGAGTAATTTCACCTGGTGGTGTAGGCTATGACATTAACTGTGGGGTAAGGTTACTTACTACAAATTTAACTCAAGAAGAAATTCAACCTAAGCTAAAAAATTTGGTTGATGAGCTTTATCGTCAAATTCCAACAGGGGTTGGACGTTCAGGAAAATATCATTTTGATAAAAAAGAACTTCGTAAATTAATGGAAAAAGGCTCACGTTACTTACTTAAAAAAGGTTTAGCTGTTGACCGTGATATTGAATGTACTGAAGCAAATGGATGTCTAACTGATGCTGACCCGGAAGCTGTTAGCGACCGTGCTTTAGCTCGCGGTGCAGAACAATGTGGAACATTAGGTTCAGGTAATCACTTTTTAGAAGTTCAAGTTGTAGATGAAATTGTTGACCAAGAAGTAGCTGATGTTATAGGTGTTAAGCCTGGTCAAATTTGCGTAATGATTCATTCTGGTTCACGTGGTCTTGGTTATCAGGTTTGTGATGATGCGTTATTAAAACTACGCTACACCCCATCAAAATATGGGATTAAATTGCCAGATAAACAGTTAGTTTGTGCGCCAATTGAAAGCTCTGAAGGTCAAGAATATCTAGGAGCAATGAGAGCAGCAGCTAATTTTGCTTGGTGTAATCGTCAACTTTTGATGTGGCAAACTAGAGAAGTATTTGAAACCGTTTTTGATTGTAAATGGGAAGATTTAGCAATGAATCTTGTTTATGATGTGGCTCATAACATTGCTAAATTTGAAGAGCATACAATTAACGGCAAAGAAAAAACGCTTTGTGTTCACAGAAAAGGGGCTACACGAGCATTTCCACCTAAGCACCCAGAAATTCCAAGCCGCTATCAATCAATTGGGCAACCTGTAATTATTCCTGGGATATGGGGCGAGCTAGTTGGTTATTGGTTGGGCAAACAGGCAGCTTAGAACAAACTTTTGGAACAACTTGTCATGGTGCAGGTCGTGTTTTAAGTCGTACTGCGGCAGTAAAACAAGCTCAGGGACGACAAATTGACAAGGAACTTGCCGAACAAGGAGTTGTGGCCCGTGCGCGTAGCTGGAAAGGTCTAGCAGAAGAGCATCCGTTAGCTTATAAAAATGTTGATTTAGTTGTAAATGTTGTCCACAAAGCAGGAATTTCTAAACAAGTAGCTAGGTTACGTCCAATAGGGGTAATCAAGGGCTAATCTATACAACCTTTAGCTTGGTATGTGAGTGCCAAGAAGTTTTTAGATTTTGGACAGCGAATATTAATTTTTTGTGCTTTTAGTTCAAAAGTAGCTGGCAGTTGACCAACAAATTCCCCATCTAACTCTAGTCTTACTATTCTTTTAGAGTCAACTGCCCAAGCTTTTATTTTTTTTACTTTAGTAGATGCTACATAGGATAAATCTAAGTGTGTTCCAGCATAAAGATGATGAGTATTTGCTAAAATCGCTAGTTTACTTAATTCTTTTACAACCACCACATCAAAAAGTCCGTCTGTTAATTCTGCATTAGGAGCTATTTTCATACCTCCACCAAAATAACATCCATTAGCAACTATACCCGTAGCAATTCGCCAACGTTGTTTTGCTAACTCATCACATTGAAGAAAAATTTCTGGGCATTCATAAGATAAAGTAGTAGCTAAAGTAGCATAGGCATAAGCCAGTGTCCCACCAAAAGTTTTATTTGAAGACTCTGTACGTTTGACGACTTCCCCACCCATACCAAAAGAAGCTACATTAATAAAATAGCGGGTTTCTTCTATTTTTTTAGTATTAATAAAAGTAACTTGTCCAACATCAATTTCTTGTGAAATACCATTAGCTAGAGCGTGAGCAGCATCTTCAAATCGAGAGGGGAGGTCTAAGGTTTTGCGAAAATCTCCACCACTTCCATGAGGTAGTATTCCTAGCTCTATATTATTTGAGTCGCTACTTAAAATCCCGTTAACAACTTCTGAAATTGTCCCATCTCCACCACAAGCAATAATAAATTTTCTCCCACCATTGGCAGCACTTGCAGCTAAATCTTTAGCGTCACCAGCTTTTTTAGTAAAAACACAATTAAATTGTCCAAAATAGTTACTAATTCGTGCTGCTAGTCCGGGCCAATTGCGTCTGGTTGAACCATTAGCCGACGCAGGATTAACAATTATTAGTGGAATGTTACTAGTCATTTTACTACTATTTCTTGGTTATTTTCTTTAGTTTCAACTGTGGTAAGTTGTTTAGTTTCTGGTGCATAAAGAGCGCGGTCGTTTTCACCAAGTTCTGCTACTTTAGCCATTACATGATCGCCAATTGCTTTATAGGTGCGGACATGATTTTTCATAGCATGAAACTCGCTCATATCTAGGCAAGCCCCAAAATGGATACGGATTTTTGGGCCACCTGTCCAGTTGCCTAAAACTTGTTTAGGCAAATTATCTGCCCGAAGTCCAGCAATAAATACAGGTATTACTTGCGGTTGTGTTTCTTTAATAATTTTACCTACTCCAGGTTGAGCAGGAAGAAATGAATAAGGGTCGGTTGATTTATTACGTGTACCTTCTGGATGAAAACCTATGATATTACCTTCGCCTTCTCTGCAAAGCCTCATTAAACAGCGTGAAGAATATTGATCAAAGAGCCGTTTTTTAGCATCATGGAAAATTGGTGGATACATTGACCAAAGCCCCATAACTAAATTAACAAACATTCCTAGCCAAGACTCATAGAAAAATCGCGCTCTAACAGGAAAATAAAGATGTTTTTTCCAAGTAGTATTTTTATAAAGCATTGCTGAAACTACATATAAATCAAAAAATGAGCGATGGTTAGCAACTATAAGCACAGGACGTTTTGGATCAATTGTGTTTAAGTTTTCTAGTCCATAAAGACGCATTAAATTATAAGTACAAATATCAATCCAAAGTTTACCAAAAAGTTTTTGGCACCAAGTCCAAAAATCTTTCCAACGCCCCTGATTCATAGCATGTACAAAGCGGAAAAAGCGTTGCTCATGTGGTTCTAGCACGGCTAATTCTTCTGGAGAGGGATAAACTGATGATAAGCTTTCAACAGCATTTTTGTTATCTTGGTTATCTTGCATAATTACTTAGGATTTTAAGTAAAATTTTTCACAAATTGAAGGTTGATTTTACTCTCTATCTACGCGAAAATTCTTTTTACATCTTACTTAAAAATAAGGAACTTTTTATGACTAAACTTACTGAGCCAAAAAACAAGTTATTTTATTGGGTTTGGCGTGTTAGTAAAGTTAGTCTAATTAGTTATATTGCTGTGCTAACATTTTTATATTCTATTCAAAACCTACTAGTTTTTCCTGGTCGTAGCACTCAAGGAAAAGCTGAAGCCAATTTTATTCCACCCAAAGGTACAGAACTAGTCAAACTTACGACCAAAACAGGAGATAAAATTGTTGCTCTCTGGGGTCAGGCCCTAGACCCATCAGCACAACCCTTATCTGACGCTCAAAATAAGCCTACTATGATTTATTTTTATGGTAATGGAATGTGCTTAAAAGAATGTCTAATAGAATTTCAACGTTTCCGCATGTTAGGTGTAAATGTAATTATTCCAGAATATGTTGGTTACGGGTTAAGTAGTGGTAGTGCTAGCGAGCAAAATTGTTATGCTACATCAGAAGTAGTATACGAATATTTGCTTACTACTAAAGAAGTAAATCCTGGAAAAATTATTATTAGTGGTTGGTCATTAGGTTCAGCCGTAGCAATTGATCTAGCATCAAAAAAGGCGGCTGCTGGACTTGTAACATTTAGTGCTTTTACTAGTATGATTGATATGGCACGTCAACTTTACCCTTTTTTACCAATACCTAAATTTATTTTAGTTAATCATTTTGCAAATAAAGAAAAAATTTCTAATATCAAATGTCCTGTTTTTATAAGTCATGGAAAAGCAGATGATTTAATTCCTTGGCAAATGAGTCAAAGTTTAGCCAAACTTGTTGAAGGCAGTAAAACAGAGGTTTATATTGATGGTATTGACCATATAATTTTTTTAGCAGATGATCAAAAATTGCTAAAAGTATTAGGAGAATTTTTACAACGCCTTTAATATCTATCAGTTGACATTTTAAAATAAGTAAGTATTTTTCTAGTACATTTTACAGCTTAAGAGGTTTTATGGCAGACGCTTCAGGCAATGTTGTTACTACTACAGTAGATTATATTTTTAATTGGGCAAGAAAATCTGCTATTTGGCCGATGACATTTGGGTTAGCTTGTTGTGCAATTGAAATGATGGCTACTGGAGCATCCCGCTTTGATATGGATCGTTTTGGGGCAGGAGTCTTTCGCCCTAGCCCACGCCAATGCGATTTAATCATAGTAGCAGGAACAGTCACCTTAAAAATGTCTAAAATAGTTCGTCGAGTTTATGATCAAATGCCAGAGCCTAAATGGGTAATTTCTATGGGGTCTTGTTCTAATGTTGGCGGGCCATTTAATAGCTACTCTACTTTGCAAGGTGTAGATCGGATTATTCAGTAGATGTTTATATTCCAGGTTGTCCCCTCGTCCTGAAGCATTACTTTATGGACTAATGAGATTACAAGATAAAATTATGAAAGAACATCCTACACGTTATTTTTTAGGTCAAGGTGATATATTGCCCCCCGCACCACCTGAAGAAGAAGATTCTTCTTTACCTGATTAGAGTTATAGTGGGATTATTAACATAACACTAGGTAAATTACTTTAAACTTAAATAAAATCTATTAAATATAGCATTATGTTTTTTCTAAATTAATTGTAAGATTGACTTTTTTATCTTCTATTTGGATAATGGGATTGATAACTATAAAGTTTATTTATAATCAGTCCTAAAAATAACACATTAGAAATTAGTAATTCCTTATATTCGCAGTTTTAAGATATTCCTGTTAGTTTACCTTAATTTTGTTCTTTGTGTTTTTACCAAAGTATTAAATCTAGCAAAATTCACCTTAAGCTATTTGGAGGCTGTGTCCATGAACAATTTTGAAGACAGGTTGCAGGAACAAATCAAAAGCCTTGTCAATACTCATTTGAGTAAATTTGAAAAGGAAGTAACCGATCTACAACAATCTGTTCAAGATTTGGTGAAAAATAGTTTTAATAAGCTCTTAGATACTGCCACACAAGATTTAAGCTCATTAACTACTAATGAAAACTTCAGTAAGCTAGCAGAAGAATTAATCAAAGAATTAGTTGCTGAAAAGACAAGTCTACTTTCACAAAATAGCGAATTAGTTATTAAAAATGAGCAACTAAGTTTAGCTAATCAAGGATTAAATCAAGAAAAAGTACAATTAGAGATACTCAATCAAGAATTAACTAAAGAAAAAGCTGATCTAAGTGCAGAAAAAACTAAATTAGCTGAACAAACCTTACAAGCTAGTGAATCTAAAACAAGCACAAATTTAGCTTTATTAAAAGTATCAATAAATGAAATTCAGTCACATAAAACACAATCTGACGTACTTACAGCTTTGGTAAGTCAAGCTTCTAGTTTTTCTCCTAGAGTAGCTTTATTTATTGTAAAAAGCGGTAATGCTATAGGTTGGTTAGCTCGTGGATTTGAAAACGACCAAACAAATATAAAAGGTGTTTCTATACCTTTGCAATCTGATACAGTTTTACGAGCAGTTTTAGGTAAGCAAATAACCTTTATTGGTGCCGCCAATACACACAAAGAAAACCAAATTTTATTTTCACGCTTTAATAATAGTGTTCCAACACAAGTAGCAGGAGTGCCTTTATTAGTACGTGGTAAGGCGGCAGCAGTACTTTATGCTGATGCTAGCAATTTGTCAGGCGATGCTATTAATTTAGAAGCCTTAGAAATTTTAGTTAATATGGCTGGTCTAGCAATAGAACTAATCTCCATAAGACCACGTAGTCCAGAAACAGGCATACCTCAATCAACAACTCAAAGCATTCAATCTATAGAACAACCAGCAAAAAAAGATACACCTTTGCCAGTAATTCCAGCCATTGAAAAAATTGAAAAAATTGAGGAAGAACCAAAAGAATTAGTTGCGCCACCTCCTATTATTGAAAAAGCACCAGAACCTGAAATTCCTGCGGCTTTACCTCTGCCAATTATTAAACCAGTTGAGCCAAAAATAGAAAGTTTTGCTTCTAATTTGTCTCCTATTCCACGTTTAAGTTCTGAGGATTTACTTGAGCCTAAAAAGGCTGAACTACCAACTATTCCAACTATTCCATCTGTTCCATCCATTCCAAGTTTTTCGGCTGACTTACCACCAGAAGTTTTTATCTCTTCACCAGGTGTAAAAACTCCTTCTACACCAAAACTAGATGATATTGCATCATTAAAATCATCTGCTAATCTGCAAATTCCTAAGCCTAACAGTTTGCCAGAAATAAAAATGGATAGCCCATCAAATTCTTCTACACCTAGTTGGAATATGTCGGCAGATTTTTCACCTCCTCCACCATCTCCCCCAACTTGGCAAACACCTCCTGATTTTGCTAAACCATCAGAATCATTTGCATTTGTACCACCTCCACCTGCACCACCTGTTGTTTATGCAGATCCATTAGCAAAATCTGCTCCTGGACAAGTATCTAAACAAGCTAAACCAATTCCTGCTAATGATGAAGAACAAAAATTACATAACGATGCCAAGCGTTTTGCCCGTTTGTTAGTGTCAGAAATCAAGCTTTATAATGAGCAAAAAGTTTTAGATGGACGAAGAAATAGCGATCTCTATGATCGACTAAAGGAAGATATTGACAGGTCTCGTCAAATGTATGACAAACGAGTAAGTGCTTTAGTAGCAGCTAAATACGATTATTTTTATGATGAATTAGTTAATACTTTAGCTGAAGGTGATGAAGTAAAATTAGGTAAGGATTGTCCTGGGCCATCACTTCAATTAGTTTAAGTGTTTTGCTTATGCTTGAGCAGATTATAGAAGTTGTACAAGAAAATTTTATGATTAGCACAGATAAATCAAAGCTAGATTTATCTGTGATTTATGTTTTTTTAACTAAATCTTATTGGGCAACTAATATTCCTATTCATGTTGTAAAAAAATCTATTGAAAATTCGCTTTGTTTTGGTGTTTATGATAGGGGTAAACAAGTTGGATTTGCTAGGGTACTTTCTGATTATGCTACATTTGCTTATATAGCTGATGTTTTTATCTTGCCTGAAAATCGTGGAAATGGCTTATCAAAATTCTTAATGCAAACAATTAAAACACATCCTGAGCTACAAAACTTAAGACGTTGGATGTTAGCAACAAGAGATGCTCATACACTTTATGAAAAATTTGGTTTTGTTAGACTAATTGATCCAGATCCTATTATGGTTATCTCTAATCCCAATATTTATCAATCCCATCAAGAATAAAATTTTAATCAATTAAACTTTTTACTTGATTAGCTAAAATTAAAGGGTCAAAAGGTTTTGTAAGTACACCTTTGGCCCCTAAAGCTTTTAGTCGTTCTAGTTCGGCTGGCATGGCTTTGGCAGTTAAAAAAATTACAGGAATTTCCTTTGTAACAGGATTTTCTTTTAATGCAGCAAGCACGGTCGGGCCATCCATTGTAGGCATCATAACATCCAGCAAAATTACATCTGGTTTTTCTAATGTAGCTTTTTCTATCCCTTCTAAACCTGTACTTGCATCAATTACTTCCATTTTTCCTACTTTAGTTAAAGCGAGTCGAGCAATACGGCGAATATCATTTTCATCGTCTATAATCAAAGCTTTCATAAGTGGAATCACCTGTTTAGTTTATAATGATGCTATAGTCTTAAAAGTTAATAGACTTGATGCTACTTATTGTTAGGTATTAAATACAGTAAGCGAAAGTCATTTTGCCATAATATTAACTTCATTACTATTGAAAATTTAACCTATAAAATTATTATTATTCCATATACTTGAAAAAATTAAAATTAAACCAAATTTTAATAATTTTGCTCTAAACTTACAAATTTTGCTCACTTTCTATTAATGATTTGTGCTAAATTTTGGGGAAATAATAGTGTTTAAGGAAAATCTGTAAACACTAATTTAAGGAAAAATTTTATGTTATCTATTACTGATCAAATCTATGCCCAACTCTTTTTGGAAGCTAGAGAATTGCCAGCTACTTTACAAATGGCTCAAGATAGCCGAATGCGTGTTGCAGATCCTAATGATGAAGCCTTTCGACGTTGTGAAGGCTTGCGTTCCGGCCTAGTTGCATGGCAGGGCCAAATAGGAGCAATGATAGAAAGAGTAGTAGATATTCGTTGGGTTTTCCCTAATGAAGAAAAAGCTAAAATATACCATCAACAAACCTTACAAGTTAATTCTGAAAACATGCCCTATCTACAAAATGTCCCTACAATTGGAATGGATTGTTATGTTTTTGGAGGTAAAGTTGATTTTGGAATTGCTAGTGTAACTAGCTATATTTATTTATTTAGGGTACAAAACGTAGTAGTTAAATTTTATGTAGCACAGGGAGAAGGTCAAAATCTTCCTATTAGCAGTGTTGCTTCTTTAGCACAAAATGCGTTTAATCGTGTAACTAATATTTTATCTAACCTAGCATTATCACCAATGCAAAATCCTGTACAAAATCCTAATCCCCCTATACAAAACCCTTATCAACAAGGTTATCAAAGTCAGCAACAAAATCAGCAACAAACCTATCAGCAAGGCTATCAACAAACTTATCAGCCTCCCCAAGGAGGCTTTGCAGCAGGACAGCAATTCTACCAACAAGGTCAGCAAGGGCAGGCTCTCTATCCTATAAGCCAACAAACAACAGCAATACAGTATAACCAAACTCTACCACCAAATTTTCAACAACCTAGCTCGGCTTTAGCTGTTTTAATAGCTGTTCTAGGCTCATTGCAATGGTTAGTTGCTATCCCTTT
This sequence comes from Blastocatellia bacterium, assembly GCA_016713405.1. Lineage (NCBI taxonomy): Bacteria > Pseudomonadati > Acidobacteriota > Blastocatellia > Blastocatellia bacterium. The sequence goes on along the minus strand of JADJPF010000004.1, from coordinate 542,827 downwards.
TTATATTGTTTTTATGATGTTAGCTTCTGGAGAATATATAAATAGTGGAGATGAAGAAGTAATGATTGTTAGCGGTATATTTTCATTTCTGCTTGCAATACCTACAGGCATTATGTCACTGATTTGGCTTTATAAAAGCTGGAATGCTGTACCTCAACAATTTCGCAATACTTCCCCTGTAGGCGATAGGATTTTTATTTATTCCTTTTTTTTAATCTTTATTGGATGTTTAGAGCTATTCCAGGGCTATCAAAAGCTATACAAAGCACTAGACGAGCTATAAATCCTGCTTATACAGGTGGTTCAGGATTTGTAGCAGGACTACTTGGCTGTATTATGTGCTTTATTCCTTTCCTACAAATGTTTTCTTTTATCCCTTTTCTAGTTTGGTTACTTCAAACTAATAGCTCTAAGAATAAAATGTTGATGGAACAACAATTTTACCAACAAAATATGCGTCAAACAGGCGTACAACCCCCCATTAAATATTAATAAAATCAGGGCTAGAGTCCCTGATTTTATTTTATAAAACTAAGCTTATAAACTTTGGATATGTTCCTCTAGCAATTTTACTAGCTCATCTGAAAGTTTAAGTTGTTCTTGTTTAGTTTTTAATTCCACTCGCGCCCAGTCTTCAACAATATTATCTGAAACTAAAGCTTGGTAATAGTCAAAATAATCTTTTAGGGATTCTTCTAGTTTTTCAGCTTCTTGATTTGGTAAATGTAAGCGTTCTTGTTCAGCTAAAAGTTCTGAGCGAAACTCTGTTAAATCTCCTGTTCCATCATTATAAAAGCCTAAGAAAAATACTGCATAATTATAAAGCTGTTTAGCTAAATCTTCTCCAATAAATTCTTTAATGATAGCTTGGACAACCTCATTACTAAGACCTAAAGTCTGTTGTTCTCTATCTAAAACTTTTTGTTGTGGAAGTCCTATTTTCCCTTTACCAGCTTTAAGCATTATTTGAACTTTCCCACGAAATTGTTCTATAGCTTCATTGTTAGCACTAGTAGCATCAGCAGGTTTACTAGGGACTGTCTTAGCTGGGCTAGGAAGAACTGTTGGTTTTACTACTGGTTGAACATTTTGTTGAACGACTGGTTGAACTGGTGTTTGAATAGCTGGTTCAACAACAGGGCTACTTGGTATCTCGCCTGTTTGAAGTAAATTTTCCACTTCTAAACGACTTTTTGTTATCTTTTCCCAATCTAAAATTTGACAAGCGATTGTTGGATGACCATCTCTGTCGGATTCATCACGATGAACTTTACAGTAACGACTAAGGTTAGCTAATAGTCCATCTCTTATTTTTAAGAGTTCTTCTTTACGCCCTGGAAAAGCATTTCTTAAGCGTTTTTGAAGGCTATCAATTTTTTCTTGATAAATTTCTTGGTCAGAACTAGCAACATTTTCCATAAAACTTTCAACAATCAACCAAGCAAAGAGTAGCCCACGCCCATCTTTAATTCGTGCCAGATCTTCTTCAGCGCGTTTTACCATAGTTTCTAAATTTTGTCGCAATTGCACAGTACGAGAAAGCTTTTCAATACTTTCTTCATAAGTTCCCAAATCTTCTTGAGAAAACTTTGTTTCCATTAGATCTATAGGACGTAAAAAGCCATATTTTAAGCTACGATGACTAGCAATATCTGGCTGTAAACCCATAGTAAATTTACCATAAATTAAGGTAAGTGAAAAAATTCTACGTGCTTCTAAAAGCGGGTCTTTACCGCGAACCAGGTCGCTTAACATTGCTTTATTTTCTTGCCAACGAGTTTCACTAAAACCAATAAAAGGTATTGCACCTTGTCTTGAATCTCTTAACTCATCCATCCAAGTTTCGCTAAAAAGTGGTAAACATAAAGTATTTTGCAGTAGTCTTAAGCTCTTTGTTAACTCTTCCTGTTGCTTAATTATTGGTAAAGATAAACTTACTTCATAAAGCTCTTCTAATAGACATTCCCGTTCTGGTGAAACCATTTTATCTCGCGCTCCGCCAGGCAGTTCAATTTCCACTTCTGGAAATGGTTGAGAACCCCCATTAACTAGAAAATCTAGCAAAGCATACCAAAGTAGCAAATGACCATTATAAAGCTCATTATTTTCTAAAAGTTTAGTTTCTACTAAATTTTGCTTACACCGATCTACTTCTTTTAAGATTTTTTCCCTTAGCGGCATCGCACTAGTTTCTTCAAAAAGCGTGGTAACGGCTCTTTCATACATGCCTAAGCCTACTGTCATAGGTTTAACTTTATAAATATCACGTTCATCATAGCGAATTACCGTATAAGTGCGGTTACGTGGGTCGTTTTGATCTTTATTTTCGTCCTGTTTAATTACTCCAGCAGCAACACCTAAAACAAAAGCTTTAACCGAGCGTAAATAGCGATTGCGTCCTTCATCATCTCTATAAGTGATGTCACGCATCATAAAACGATTTTTGGTAGTAAACAGGTCTATTTGTGAAGGATCACGCTCTTTTTCTCTAAATACTCGTCGCATTTCTGGAAGTGATGAAATAGTAGCAAGGGAAAAGCCTGCCATTTCACCATAAAAAACTAGTTCATAAATATTTCCTATAGGCTTAAAGTCAACACTCATTGAGCCACTTTGAAAACTTTCTACCATATTCTTAAATCTACTGTAGAAAGGATGCTGTGCATCAACCCCAATTAGCATTTTATGTGCGCCCTGTGGAACCTGTAGTTCTGGTGGGACAGTTTCATTGATATGTACCCAACCTTTAGCCAGATTAAAAGCGTCTTCCATCTGTTTTCGTACAACAGTTTCATTAAAGTTAGCAGGAAATAGCAGTTCTAAAATATTAGTGCGAACCCGGTCAGAAGTTTCTGCTTCTAAAAACTCCATAATTTTATCTACTACACGATTAGACCCTACTTCACTTTGTATTTTTTCGGTTAACGCGCTAACAGTTGGTTTATCAATTAGGTCTACTTCTTGCAGATAAGAAAGTAATTTACCAGCATAATCAGCAATACGTAAGGGAGGTTTAATATCAAGTTCTGCAACAGGTGGATTATCTGTATCAACAACTACTACTGAGCGATAATAGCGGTCAATATCATCAGGGTGATAAATGCGTAAGTCCATCTTAGCACTTTCATCTTTATACTGGTAATACTCGGCTAATTTGGAAAACTCTTGTTGTTTTTCTACAATTATTGTATTGACTTGAAGAAGTCTTAAGCGCAATTCTTTTTCTACAAAGTTAGCAATAGCTTCTATAAGGTCAATATAAGTTTCATAAACATATTTATAACCTACTGCACGAAAATATCCATAAGTGCCTTCTCGCCAGTTAGTTAGCTGTACATCAACAGCTTGTTGCCATCCGCCTGCAATACGCTGAAAGGCTGACCATCCTTCTAACTCTTGAAGTTCTCGGATTGCATCTTGATATTGTCTTTCTGTTGGTTGTAAACGTTTATCTTCTGCTGTTAATGCCGCAGTTGCTTTTTCTCGATAATGTGGGCCACGTAGAAGTGTTGGCAAAGTGCCTAATATTTGCAGAACATAATCAAAGCCATAGCTAGGATGTGAAAGGCGTTCTTTAAGTAGTTTTTGTAATTCTTCTTGAGCAAGCTTAAAAGCTCTATCAAAACAAGTTTCCCGGATATGTCTAACAAAATCCCCCCAACGAGCAGAATCTTTTGGATCGTCTAAGCGAAAATGATCTCGCTTAAAGACTTCACAAAATTGCTTAAATTCCTTTGCACGTCCGTCTTTTATATCACTAGTGTTTTCAATTTTTTCATCTACTTTTACCCGGCAAATTTGCTCAAGCGTGGCCTGATCCTTAGTTTCTAAATAACGTCTTATGTCTTCAAAAGCAAGTTTACAATCTTTTAGAAATGATAATGCTTGATCCGTTACATTAGCCCTATCTGAGCCTCCTAGCCAATAATTCATAATGCTTGAAGCTAGCCGATAAGAACAGCTTTTAACTACTTGCTCTCGTGGGTAATAAATACGACTCATTCCAAATGAAGAGTAACGACAAGGGAAAGTTTCAACTAGTAGTGGTCGATTGTCATAACGTGCAAGGTGTTCATAAACGGCTAGCCGGTCAGTATACTGTGCCATATTAGAGCGAAAACTACGTTTATCATCGCTAAATTGACCACTCTTAAAGTCTTCTATTAAGGCATTAGCAATCATTGAATAAAGCCCAACATCTACCGTAGTGCCACCACTAAAGCTTCGTCCATCAATTAGGTAAGTATTTTGATAGATTGGTGGAGAAATTTGGCGGGTTTCTTGTTCAAAATATATTGGAAAAGGATGCCGATATTGATAATGATTAAGCTCTGTTAATGCTGCATATCCATTAGCTATACAGCGAGGATCTTGATTCTTAAAGACTTCTGGTAGAACTAAAACTAGATGTGTTTCTAGCCCTTGCATTGTATGTAGTAAAGCACCTATGTCTAAAAATGACCCTGAACCAGTTCCACCAGCAGAGGAACATATTACAAAAACATTAATAGTATTAGTGTAAAGTTGTAGATTACGTAAATCAGGATGATTAAGCTTATTTAGGTCAATGCTTCGCAATTGCTTAAGCATTAGCTCTAATTTAGGACGGATTTTATTAATTCCATAGTGGTAGAAAAAACCTAGACGAGAAGCTACACGAACTTGACCAGCACCTTGACCTAAATCACCCCGATCACGCAAGCGTTGATCAGGTCGAAACCAAGGTTTTAAGCGAGGGTAGTTATTTACATCTAAAAATTGTGCAATGTTAACTTTTAATGAAATCCACTCGTTATCAACAAATTCTTTCTTTTTATAGAGAGGATCTTTACTAGCATCTTTGCTAGTATCTTTTGAGGAACGCTCATCAGTATCTAAATGTAGAAAACGTAAAATAGGAAATTGGTCAATACTACCATATTCATCAACAATCCAGTTTCGTACACGTTGAAGCACATTGCCACCTGTACCGCCAACGCCAATTAATAAAGTAGGACGCACCTTAGCAGCATTTACATCTGTGCCAGTTTTAGTAGAAGTAATATTTCTATAGCTCATTATCAGTATCCTTTCCTAACTAATCTTCTCGTTTTCTAGCAAGTAAAACTTTAAGCAACAAATGTATAAACCAAAATACAGCTACCACCACAAAGATTGCTCTCCAAGCTGAGCCACTATATAGACGAAAGAAAATTAAGGTAAATAAATTAAGGGAATAAAGAATAAAAAGGGAAAGACCTATATTAGTTGCATCTGAGAGGGAATAATAATTTTTTACTAGGAAAGGAATTATTGTTAATCGAATCAGCAAAAAGAAAATTGCGACTGAGCCAACAACAAAAATTGCAGTATATTTGATAATTTCAATCCTGGGTGCATCTGGGCTAAGGCCAAAGCCTTGTGCTAGAGATATTTGGGGCAAAAGCAAAAGTAGTAACATTGCTAACTGAGACTTTCTCCAACTCATGTTTTGTTCCTCAAATCTTTTGGTATTTTCAAATTTAGGTGACAAATTATTTTCAAAAATTCTAATCTTGTCTTGGACGATTTCCATAACTTTGATACTTTACCTTAAATGGTTTTTTACTCCAAGGAATCGTAGGGGAAAAGATTTTTCCTAGAGATTTTTTATAACTACAAATTAAAATGGTAGCTCTCCAATTAATCGGGGCCGTGATAAAAAGCATAAAATTGAGGATAATTTAAGGAAATTATTGGCTGTAAGTTATTGATTCTTCGTTGAAGCTTCATTATTAATTAACCAAAAATCTATGTTTTTTCTTGTTATTTCATCTGGCCCCGATTAATTGGAGAGCTACCTCAATAAATCATCAAGCTAAGTTATTAAGAATCTTAATAAGTATTTTTTGATTATCATTAGTTTATGATATATTTAGCGCGTGAATTTAAAGTTTCTTTTCTCCACTCAAAGTTAAAATCAGCAAAATTAATTAAACAAGCTTAGAAATTAACTTTGATTGTTTGTAATTTAAGAAAATACTGCATTAAAATCAAAATCTTCCAAAAATTCTAATTAGTGTTTTAATGCTAAATATTTAGGAGAGCTATGGAGCAAGGTAATACCTCTCTAACAGTAAAAATTTCTGGCAAAAGTAATTTTGGTAAAGAATTTCAAGAAGTAGCAAAACTAGAGAGTTTTGGTAATTTTGGTGTATTAATACATACTAAACAACCCTTAAGCCTAGGCGATGTAATGCACATTTGTGGTGCCAACAATAAGCCTATTGCGTCGGCTGAAGTAGTTTGGGTACGAGGTGGGGGTAATCCTGGAGTAGAAGTATTATTACACCGTAATACAGATCTAAATGAAATTATTGCAATTAATGAATCCATAACACCTGCAAAAACAGGTATGCTACCACCACTTAGCGGGGCAACTAAAAATCTAACTAGCTCTAAATTTAATGAGCCAACTACAGGTAAGATTCCAAATTTAAATTCTTTGGCTAGTGCTAACACAACTGGTCTTAACCAAGCAACAAGTAATTTAACTAGCAGTAGTATTACAGAGGAAGTTGCTACCTTAGATCAAGGAATTATTTGTCCTAGTTGTAATAAATCTAATACTGTTAATAGTAAATCTTGCAAGTTTTGCGGCAGTTATCTATCTCGTAGTAGTGGGGCAACCAGCACCTTACGTTCTAGTACTTTAAGCAAAACAGTTCAAGAAGTAAAAGCAGCACATGCAGGTAATAGCACAACTAACACTGGTGTTACAGATGAAAACGAATCTCAAAGTAAAGCTCCAAATAACACATCAACAACTCCTAACAAATCAGAACCTAGCTCTACACCAACAACTACAACTAGTGGTAATACAGGTAAAAGACCTCTTAGCAAAGAATCCCGTACTGATACTACACGTCCAGTAAGAGTTTCTAGTCAAGATCGAGCAAAAATTGCAACACTAGCACAACAACAAAAATTAGGTCTTGTTGCTTTAGTTATTTTTTCACTTGTATTAATCGCAACGTTTTTACCAATTGGCTCATCTCTACAACCAACTCCTTTAGATGTAATAGATCAAAATGGTTGTATGCATGTTAGTGTAGTAAAACGTCAAACAAATGATGCAGCACGTAGTGGAGAATTAGAATATTGGACACAAGACAAGGCTAAAACTACTGTTCAGTTTGTAAAAAAACAAATTACAGTTGGTGATGCAGGTAAAGAAGTAGACAATTTAGGTAAACAAGGTGCAGAAGTTCATGGTTATTGGTGTCCAAAGACTGAAAGTAAACTAGCAACAGGGAATGTTCAATTGCCAAAAATTCTTAATTCTAATTGGACATTTAAGCCAACTGGAGAAAAATCAAAAGAAGCTAGCATTTTTAGTTTACAACTAAAGGAAAAAACTCTAATAGTTAAAGAAACTGTAGGTCAAACAGAAGTGGATCGAACTCCTGATATTAAACAAGCAACCTATTATACAGGGCAGCAAAAACTTGCTGTTACATTAAATAATATTGCTAGTAGTAAAGTAAATGCTGCTACATTAAAAGAAATAACTTTTTATCTGCCTTCTAGCCAAGACCCTGTTGCAGCAGCAGAAGGCGTTTTAACTAATACTCTAAGACCTTTCTATGTTGGTGAATATAATGCCCAAGCTAGTAGTTTAGATATAAAGAAAGTAGTTACTTATGTTTCTGCTGCTTTAGTCTTTTTATCTTTAGCTTTTTTAGGATTTAACTTTTATCAAAGTCGTTCATTATGAGACAAGTTATCTTTTGCTTATTTATTTTTTTACTTCTAGTTTTAGCTAATACTACTCAAGTTAGTGTGGCTCAATCTGGCCGCAACTCAGGTAACAGTACAGAGCGATCTGCTTCGCTTAATGTTATTATCCGTAGCAAAACTTCTGAATCTCCAAATTTAACCAAAGATAATTTAGCCCTTTTTGATGGTGGAATAGAACAAGAAATAGAATATTTTCGCTATGACTCAACTGGAGCTAGAATAATTATTCTAGCTGATAATAGCCAAAGCCTACGTGCAGACCCTGCGGTACTTCAACTTATTACAGAAAGAATTATTAAAGAATTACGCCCTGAAGATCGACTAATGGTAATAGGTTACTCAGAACAAGCAGAAGTTTTAGCTGACTTTACTAATAACACAAAAGCTTTAAATAATGCTTCTACTAAATTTACTCGTAGCGGACTTCCAAAACTCTATGATGCTTTAGTAGCAAGTGTTGCAGATGGTTTTAGCAAACAACTTGGGGCAAATAAACGTGCAATTATTCTTATCTCTGATGGATATGATAAAGATAGTAAAATAAAATATCAGGACGCATTAGCAACTTTACTAAATGAAAATATTTTAATCTATGCTTTTCAAGCTCCTGATCGCAGCTATGGAGCAATTCGCCCAAAAGATACTGGGCCAAAACCAGTAGATGCTATTACTAACTTAGCAGAATCAACTGGTGGTTTGCTTTTTAAGATTGGTCAGCTAGAAAGCTTTGAATCAGACCTTAAAACTTTAATGTCTGAACTAAAAGAAGGTTGGTTTACTCTATCCTACACCCCTAAAGGAATTAACTTAATTAATAGTCGTCGTTTGCTGCTAACTACACCTAATGATAAATTGGTAGTAAGAACTAAAAAGCTCCATCCTCCACAAGTATTTTAACCTTTTTAAGTTTTTAACTCTTCTGCTTTGTCCTTAGACTTAAACTACAGTCCTGGACTTGGTAGCATTCACAAATAAACTAAAATCATGATAAGCTATGGGACTAGATGATGACCAAAAAAGAACTAATCCAACAAGTAGCCAGTAAAACAGGTTTTAATCAAACCTTAGTAAGCCAAGCTTTAGAATCCATGTTAAAAGCTTGTAAAGAAGCTTTAGTGGCAGGTGAGTCTATTACGCTACATGATTTTGGTAGTTTTTCAGTGTCAAAAACCTTATTAAAACAAAGGTCATCTATCAACTCATCAGAAAGTAAAAAAGTCTTACCTCGTTCTTTGGTTCGGTTTCGCCCAAGTAAAAAATTAGCTAAAATTGTTTCTACTAGTAAACCAGCAGAGGTAATTGTTTCTACTAGTAAACCAGCAGAAGTAATTGTTTTTACTAGTAAACCAACAGAGGTAATAGTAAATCAAACTAACAATGGAGGAGAAATGAGCGAGCAGCCTACAAATGATAGTCAAAATCCTACTACAGCAGAACCAGATTTTTTTGGGTTGGATGTTGGAACCAGCCGAATTGTATTAGCTAATGGTACTTTTAATAATGTTAAAACACATACCCAGTTAAATGCTTTTGTTACTGTTCCTTATTCTAAATTTACCGAAAATATTTTGCGTCAAAATAAAATTACTTACCAAATGAACGGTAAGGAAATACTTATTTTTGGTAATGAGTCAGAAAAATTTGCTAATTCTTTTAATGTTGAAGCACGCCGTCCTATGTGCAACGGTCTGCTTAATCCATCTGAAGTAAATGGATGGCAGATTATCCAATCTATCATTGAGATTTTAGTAAAGAAAACCAAAAAGTCAGATGTTTTATGTTTTTCTGTGCCGGGCGCACCTCGTGGTGGAGAAGCTAATCTAGTCTATCATGAAGGAATGCTAAAGAACTTTCTAGAAAGTTTAGGCTATAAAGCTAAAAGTGTTAATGAAGGCTTATCAGTAGTATTTGCTGAAATGGAAAAAGATAATTTTACAGGTATTGGCATTAGTTGTGGTGGTGGAATGTGTAATGTTTGCTTTGCTTTTATGTCTGTGCCAGTATTTTCTTTTAGTATTTCTAAAGCTGGTGATTATATTGATAAATCCGTTGCTGCTGTTACAAGTGAAGTTCCAACACGTATTCGTGTAATCAAAGAAGATAGTTTAGATCTTTCCCGCGCACCTAAAGACAAATATGAAAGTGCAATGCACATCTACTATGAAGAAATGATATTGACTCTAGTAGAAACTTTACGTACAGAAATTTCTGAAACTCGTAATTTACCTAGGCTAGATCGTTCTATTCCAATTGTACTTTCAGGCGGAACAGCACGGCCAAAAGGCTTCTTAGAAAAATTTGAGAAAGTCTTTAAGCAAACTGATTTTCCAATTAAAGTCTCTGAAGTTAGACTAGCTACCGATCCATTAACTGCTACAGCTAGAGGTTGCTATATTGCAGCAGCTTATGAAAGCTAGTTTGTAGCTATTGTGAGAGCCATGAAAGAATTATTAATTCTCTCACTAGCGTTTTATTTAGTAGGTTTAATTCAGGCGGGGTTAGTTTTTTTCCAAAAACCTCGCCTACCCTTCTCTATTGCCTTAATTTCTTCTCTTTCAGGATTTGCCTTACATACAGTTGCTTTAATAATTCGTGGTAAGCAAGTTGACCGTTGCCCAATTGCTTTACAACCTGAACTACTGCTTTTTTTTAGGTTGGACTTTAGTAGCTTATTATATAATTGCTTTTATTTGGAATCGCAACCAAGTAGTTATTAACTATGTTTTTCCGCTTGCTTTTTTAACAACATTTATTGGAATAATTTTACCACTTCCTGATGTTTCTCCATTAGGCTTAAGAGTTGGTGGAACAGTGCTTTTTCCTATTCACGTTAGTATGGTAGTGTTTGCTTATGCTGCCTTTTTTATTACATTTGTTACAGGATTAATTTATATTTTTCAAGAGCGTCAACTAAAATTAAAACGCTTTGGCTCAATTTTAGGACGTTTTCCAGCCCTAGATACTTGTGATAGCATTAGCTACAAATCTATGAGTTTAGGCTTTATTTTGCTAACTCTTGGCATTGTTACTGGAATAGTTTGGTCAGGTCAGCGTTATGGCGTTTATTGGCATAGCGATCCAATAGAGATTATTACTATGCTAACTTGGATTAATTATATGTTTATGCTGCATTATCGTGTAACAGCCGGATGGCGTGGACGACGTGCTGCAATTGTTTCAATTGTTGGTTTTACTTTTATTTTGTTTAGTTTAGCCGGGTTAAAGTTTTTAGGACGAGTACATGTTTTTGGTTTATGAGTATTATTTTAGTAGGTCTAAATCATAAGACGGCTCCGGTAGAAGTAAGAGAGCGTTTAGCTTTTAGTGAAACAATGCTGTCTACAGCACTACGTATGCTGGTAGACTCTGGCTCTGTATCTGAAGCAATTATTGTTTCTACTTGTAACCGTGTTGAAATAGTCGCATCAGCACCAACAGAGTCAAATGTTAGCGTGCCTCAAGTTTGTCGCTTTTTACATGAATTTCATCATCTTCCAGGGCTTGTTTATAACAATAATCTATATACATGCTGATCGTCTAGCCGTTCGTCATCTTTTTCGTGTTGCAGCAAGCCTTGATTCAATGGTTTTAGGTGAATCCGGGTTCTAGGCCAAGTAAAAACAGCTTATTCTAAAGCTCAAGAAGTCGGCACTGTTGGACGAGTATTAAATCAATTACTAACACGTGCATTTACTGTGGCTAAACGAATTAGAACAGAAACAGAAATCGGTAATGCTGCTACTTCAGTTAGTTCTGTAGCAATAGAACTAACAAAAAAGATTTTTGACCGATTAGATAATAAGCGTGTTCTGTTAGTTGGGGCAGGCGAAATGACCGAGCTTGCTGCACGCTATTTGGTTAATGAAGGCGTATCACAATTTTTAATCTGCAACCGAACTCCTGAACGTGCCACAGAACTTTGTGAAAAATTTGGTGGCGAAGTTATAGAGTTTTCTCAACTAAAATTCCAATTACCTCGTGCAGATATTGTAATTTGTTCTACAGGAGCATCTGAATACATAATCTCACAAGCCGATTGTAAAAAGGCGTTAGAGATCCGACGTTATCGACCAATCTTTTTTATTGATTTATCAGTCCCTCGTAATATTGACCCTAATGTAGGGCAACTAGAAAGTTCTTTTCTGTTTGACATTGATGATTTAGAAAATGTTGTTAGTGAAAACTTACGTCAAAGACAAAAAGAAGCGGCCAAGGCTGAAAGCATTGTAGAAACTGAAGTAGAAGCCTTTTTTGAAAAGTTGGATATAATAGAAATTGGCCCAACCGTTGCAGCCTTAAAAGAACATTTAACAGAAATTGCCCTATCGGAATTTGAGCGAACCCGTCCTAAACTTGGAAATTTAACCCCACAACAAGAAGAAGCTATTAAGCAACATCTTTTAGGCTCATTAGTTAATAAATTTATGCACCCCTTGATTACTACCCTAAAAGAAGGAACTCGCAATAATAGAGAAAGTTGTAATATTGTAGAACTCTACCATGAAGCTTATAACTTAAAGGGACGGGTAGAAGGATTTGAAAACCGCCGTTTAGGTGTAAAAGATCGCCGCAACAATGACACAGATTATTAACTTAGGTTATTTCAATGGATGAAAAACAATTAACTAGAATTAGTAAATTTTTAAGTAAGTATTTACGCCATGAACCTGCTACTTTAGGCTTAACTCTAGAAGTTGGTGGTTGGGTGCTTGTTGAAGACCTGTTAAAAGCGTGTGCTAAACATAATTTTCCAATTACCAAAGTACAACTTGATGAGGTTGTAGAAAAAAATAGCAAAAAACGCTTTTCTTTTGATGAAAGTGGGAAAAAAATTCGAGCCAACCAAGGCCATAGTGTTGAAGTAGACCTGCAATTAGCTCCTCAAATGCCCCCATCAGTTCTTTATCATGGTACAGCAGAAAAAAATTTAGCTTCTGTAATGAGTGTAGGAATAGAAAAACGCGCTCGTCATCATGTTCATTTATCAAAAGATACTGCTACAGCTAAAACGGTAGGTTCTCGTCATGGCAAGCCTGTTGTTTTAGCTATTGACGCAGAAAGTATGCAAAAGGCAGGTTTTATCTTTTATTGTTCAGATAATGGAGTTTGGTTAACAGATTGTGTTCCTGTAGAATTTATTAAACAGATTTAAGCAAGGAAAATTATGTCTATTAATCCAATAAAGTATTATTCATTAAAAGAATATTTTGAAATTGAAAAGGCTTCTGAATTTAGACATGAGTATGTTTATGGTGAGATTTTTGCTATGTCTGGGGCAAGTGAAAAACATAACTCTATTGCTGGTAATATTTACTCAGAAATTCAACAACATTTTAAGAGAAACTCTATATTAACTTGCAAAGCTTATATTTCCGAAATGCGAACCAAAATCAATAATCAACTTTATCGTTATCCTGATGTTGTGGTTGGTTGTAATGTTAGATTAGAAGTTATAGAAGGTTTAGAAACTTTAACAAACCCTGTTTTAATTGTAGAAGTCCTATCACGATCAACAGCTAAATTTGACCGAGAAGCTAAATTTAGAGAATATCAACAAATAGACTCTTTACAGTATTATTTATTAGTCAATCAAAATTCACCCCAAACAGCATTATTTACTAAACAAGATGATAATTGGGTTAGTAACAATTACACATCTTTAGATAATTTAATTGAACTTCCTTTAATTAATTGTCAATTGTTAATGAGTGATATTTACTGGAATATAGAGTTTAATAATTAATGACATCCCTTACTCAACAAAATGCAAAAAAAACTTTAGATGTTGGCTGTGGCCGCAAAAAAGTTGCTGGCGCAATTGGACTTGATCGTTTTCTGGTTGAAGGTGTAGATATAGTTCATGATTTAGAAGTTTTTCCCTATCCTTTTGAGAATAATAGCTTTGATGAAATTTATGCTAGTCATATTATTGAGCATCTAGAGTCTGTTAGCCGTTTTATGGATGAGCTTCATAGAATTTCTAAACCAGGTGCAAAGCTTTATATCAAAACACCTCATTATTCATATTCCAATTCTTGGCGAGATCCAACGCATCGTTGGCATTTTAGCGTTTATAGCTTTGAGTATTTTACTCAGGGCCACGCGGCTGATTATTATGCAAGTGCAGCTAAGTTTAATATTATTTCCGTAAAAGTTACTATGCTAAATTTGTGGAGACTTCTAGGAATAGAGTTTCTAGTTAATTCTGTAAATATAAATCCAAGCCTAAGAATATTTCGCAAATTTTGGGAAGAATATTTGTCTTTTATTATGCGTGGGCGAGAGATCCAAGCTATTTTGGAGACAGTTAAATGACTCTTCTCCAAGATGTTAGCATTGTTATTCCTAATTGGAATGGAGAAAAATTATTAGCTGAATTTCTTCCTTCCATTTTACAAGCAGCTAAATATTATAAGCAAAATTATAGTGCTAGAGTAGAAATCATTATTGTTGATGACGGTAGCACAGATAATAGTGTCAATTGGCTAAAGAAAAATTACTCTACAGAAATAAAACTCGTTGAACAAAAAGTTAATTCTGGTTTTTCTCAAACAGCTAACAAAGGCTTTCAAACCGCCCAATATCCAATAATTTTTTTACTTAATAATGATATTAGAGTAGAAGAAACGGCTATTGCTCCGCTAGCAAAGCATTTTAATGATAAAAACTTGTTTGGAGTTTGTTCTAAGGCTTATCGTTTAGAAAGCGATCTATTTGACGGAGCAGGAAAACTAGGCAAATTTCATCGAGGACATTGGCATATTTTTGTTAACTATGACATTTTTCCTACAAAGCTTCCTAAAGAATCACCTCAATTTTATTCATTTATTGCTAGTGGTGGTTATAGCGCGTTTGACCGAGCTAAGTTGTTGCAATTAGGGGGATTTTGTTCTCTACTAAATCCTTTTTATTGGGAAGATGCAGAACTTTGTTATAGAGCGTGGAAACGTGGCTGGAAAATCCATTATGAGCCAAACAGCGTTGTTTATCATAGAAGTAGCGCGACCATAGGAAAAAAAGTTCCTGCTAAACAAGTGCAAATAATTTCAGAGCGCAATAGATTGCTAATGCACTGGATAAATTTACATGATAGCGTTTGGTTTGCTAGCCATTGTTTTTGGGTTCTATTAAAGTTATTTCAAGCTTTAATAAAGCTAGATTTAGCCTATTGGCAGAGTGTTTTAGCTGCTTTTAGGCTTTTACCAAAAGCTCTAAAACTACGTAAACAAGAGCTACTAGAAACAAAAACTAGTGATCGAGAAATTGTTAGTATTTTTTCTAAGCTGTCAGAAAATTCTTGGCTAATGGTTATTCATAATCCAACAGATTACTATAACTATATTAAGGTAAAACAAGAGTTAGAACAAAAAAACCAATTAAATAGTCTGGAGCAAATATGAGAGTTTTAGTTACAGGTGCTAGTGGGTTGTTAGGAAAATCAGTAACAAAGTATTTTCAAAAAGACTGTAAGGTTGCTGCATTTAGCCGACAAGAATTAAATATTGCTGATCTAAAAGCTGTAGAAAAAGCTATTAAAAATTTTTCTCCAACAGTAATAATTAATTGTGCTGCAATGGCTAGGGTTGACGCTTGCGAAACAGATTGGGCATCAGCAAAAGCGGCTAATATTGATGGGCCAAAAAATCTTGCACAGCAAGCAAAAGCCGTTGGTGCTGTGCTTATGCACATTAGCACGGACTATGTTTTTGATGGAACAAAAACCTCACCGTACACAATTGATGATGCGCCTAATCCTATTTCTGCTTATGGTCGTTCTAAACTACTAGGTGAACAAGCAGTTATTGAAAATACAACAGATTATTTTATTGTTAGAGTAGCTAGGCTTTTTGGCTTAGGTGGAAGTAATTTTGGAAGCAAAATTTTTGACTACTTACAAACAGCTAAACAAAATGGAAATAAAGTAAAGGTCTGTGATTATCCTGTAAGTCAAGCTACTTATTTGCCTGATCTAGTTGTTCGCTTAGATGAGATTATTAAAAAAGGCAAATATGGAACTTATCAAGTAACTAGTAGCGGTGACATAGTTTCTTGGTACGAATTTGCATGTTTAGCAATTAAAATGATGGGACTAGAAAAAGATTTGCTCACTATTGTTGATTACCCAGATTTAGGACTGCCCGCCTTACGTCCTCGCTATAGTGCTTTAAGATGCTTATTATCTGAAGAAATTGGGCTTGTAAGTTTGCCAAATTGGGAAATTGGACTAAAAGAAATTTATGAGCATTGGCAAAAAGGGGTTAAATAGGTGAAAGAGCTTTTTCAAAAGGTGCGCTTTCCAGAAAGAATTATTTGTTTAACAGAAGAAACAACAGAAATCCTTTATTTACTAGGTGAAGGACATCGTGTTGTTGGTATTTCTGGTTATACGGTACGCCCGCCCGAAGCAAGAGCTAAGCCTAAGGTTTGTGCTTATATCACAGCTAAATTTGATAAAATTTATAGCCTAAAACCAGATTTAATTTTTGCTTTTTCTGATTTACAAGCTGATATTGTTCGTGAACTAGTAAAACAAGGGCTAAACGTTGTAACTTTTAACCAAAGAAGCGTGAATGAAATTTTGAGCATGATTTTAAGTGTAGGCGCGTTGATTGGCTGTTTAGAAAAAGCTCAAAAGCTGGTAGCAAGCTTACAAGCTGATCTAGATGCTATTTTTGAGTTAGGACAAGCTCTTCCCAAACGTCCAAAAGTTTTTTTTGAAGAATGGAAAGACCCTTTAATTTCAGGTATTCGCTGGGTAAGCGAATTAATTGAGATTGCTGGGGGTGAAGATATTTTCCCTGAACTACGCAATTGTCAATCTGGTAGTGAGCGAATAGTTACAGCCGATGAAGTAGCAAAGCGAAATCCAGATGTGATTATTGCGTCTTGGTGTGGAAGAAAAGTAGAAAAACGTTTTATTCGTAATCGCCATGCTTTTGCAGAAGTTAAAGCAGTGCAAAATAATCAAATATATGAAATTAAATCTACTTATATCTTACAACCCGGCCCAGCATCTTTAACTGATGGAGTTAAACAATTAAAAGAGATTATTAGACAGGTAGCAATGGCAGATTAGTCAGGAGTTTAGGCGGCAAGAGAGAGGAAAATATAAGCTCTACCAAAATGCTTACAAGCAAGCTCATGTACTAATTTTGCTTGTCTACCCTTCTGAGCATTTATCTTTAGCTCAACTTTATCCAACTCTAAATTATTAGCTACATTATTGACTGCCTTTTTGCTAAGAATCTGCAACCCAAAATTGCTTAACTCTGCTTCAAAGTTATAAAACTCATTTTCTAAGTTTCTATAACAATTTAATATTATTTCCATCATAAAAATTGTTTCCTCCTGCCTTTTTTGATGCAAATAATAAAAAAGTGATAGCCTAAAAAAAATAAAAAATTTTAGTCTTAAGCAATATCTATTAGATAAATAAGAACTTACAGTTTGCTTTAGTACTTAACAAATTACTTGATTAGATCAGCAGAACTTTATTAAAATAACAGTTTTATATATAGTTATTTTAGATATTTATAAGAATTTATTTTTGTGTTTTGTACCCAATAGCATGGCTTGTAAAATGCGTTTGGTTGCTAAAGCAAGCAAGTTAGGTGCTTGAAGAAAAGCTTCATTCAAATTTAAGACTCGATCAACTATTGGCACAACCAGAGAAAAGCCATTTTGCTGCAAAATTCCCTCATCAATCGCTAAATGTCCTGTGAAAGCAATTAAAGGAACTCCTGATTTTTTAGCCAGTCGAGCCAGTCGAGCAGGCATTTTTCCTTGCAAAGTTTGACTATCAATTGCACCTTCACCAGTAAAAATCAAATCTGCCTGAGAAATCTTTTCATTTAACTTATGAGCATCCACAACTAATTGGCTACCAGAAACAATTTTAGCTCCAAATAGCGAAATTAACCCAACTGCTACACCACCAGCAGCCCCACCACCAGCAATTTTACTGATGGTGTCTTTATCCAAATCTGCTGCATTTGAAAGAACTTTTGCCCAATTTTCTAAACCTTTTTCTAGTTCTAAAACCATTTCTTTAGTAGCACCTTTTTGAGGGCCAAAAACTTTGGCTGCACCCATTTCACCTAGCAAAGGATTTTCCACATCCGAAGCAATACATATTTCTATATTAGTTAATTTTTCTTTTGCCAAATTTGCATCTAGTCCAGCTATTTGGCTAAGAAATTGTCCTCCTTGTCCAATTTCTTTCCCTTGATTGTCCCAAATTCTAACACCTAAAGCTTGAAGCATTCCAATCCCACCATCTACCGTAGCAGTATCACCTAATCCAAGAATAAATTTTTTTATTTTTTTATTTTCTATTGTTTGATTAATTAACTGTCCAAATCCGTAACTACTTGCTAGCATGGGATTACGCTCATTTTCTGCTAATAGACTCAGACCTGTACTAGCAGCCATTTCCACTACAGCAGTAGTCTTATCAGCAAAAATTCCATAGCTTGCCGAAACTTTGCGCCCAATAGGATCAGAAACTAAACAACTAAAAACTTTACCTTCCATAGCCTTAAGTAAAGTTACAAGCGTTCCAGCCCCTCCATCAGCTAAAGGAATTTTCCAAATTTTAGCTTGTGGTAATAACTTTTTTATTTCCTTAGCAATTATTTTTGTAGCAGTTTTAGCTGTCATTGACTGCTTAAAACTACTAGGAGCGACTAAAATTTTTATTTTATCCAAGACTCTTAATAGTCCTTTTTGGTATTTTTAATTTTATCAATTACTTGTCTAATTATCTCATAAACTGATCAACCAGAACCACTTAGAAGATCGTATTATTGCCGTAGAAAATCAGCTAGCAGAATTAAAAAAATAATTATTAATCTAATTTATCAAAAATAGGTAGAGGACTTGTAAATTCTAGTTATTTAACTCTTTTTGATTTTTGGAAATATTACTTTACTAATGCTCAATAAATATCCCTCTAATAAGAGTTCTTCGGCACTGCTGCTAGTCAAAAAGTGTGCCATATGATATCTTAATCGCTTCATTTGACTTAAGTTAATTTCAAACTACATTATTGATTTAGATTTACTTTTTTCTAAGGAGTGAGCAATGAATGAAGGAAAAGTCGTGCAGGTAATCGGGCCTGTCATCGATGTGGAATTTGATGCACAACATCTCCCACCTATTTATCAAGCATTACGTATTGTTAGTGATGGTTTTGATGTTCCCAATCCTATTGATATTATCGTAGAAGTACAACAACATCTTGGTGAAGGCCGTGTTCGTACCGTAGCAATGCTACCAACAGAAGGTCTTGTTCGAGGCATGAAAGCAATTGATACTGGTGATGGTATTACCGTACCTGTAGGATCGGAAACTTTAGGACGGGTAATGAATGTTATTGGCGAGCCTGTAGATATGAAAGGCCCAATTCAATCTAAAACCCGTTATCCTATTCACCGTCACGCCCCTAGTTTTGAAGAGCAATCTACAGAAATGCAAATGCTAGAAACAGGTATTAAGGTTATAGACTTAATCCAGCCATTTTTGCGCGGTGGAAAAATTGGTTTGTTTGGTGGTGCAGGTGTAGGTAAAACCGTGTTGATTATGGAATTAATCAATAATGTGGCTAAAGAGCGTAGCGGTTATTCTGTGTTTGCTGGAGTAGGTGAGCGAACTCGTGAAGGTAATGATCTTTG
The DNA here is from genome assembly GCA_016713405.1 of Blastocatellia bacterium. Classification (NCBI taxonomy): domain Bacteria; kingdom Pseudomonadati; phylum Acidobacteriota; class Blastocatellia; species Blastocatellia bacterium. The sequence continues at coordinate 523,397 of JADJPF010000004.1, read as the reverse complement.
GTTAGAAATGCAAGAATCAGGTGTAATTGATCCTGATGATTGGAGAAAATCTAAAGCTGCTCTAGTATATGGTCAGATGACAGAACCACCTGGCGCACGCTTAAGAGTTGCATTATCAGGACTTACAGTAGCAGAATATTTTCGCGAACAAGGTCAAGACGTGCTTTTATTCGTAGATAACATTTTCCGTTTTACTCAAGCAGGTTCTGAAGTATCTGCTCTTCTTGGTCGTATGCCATCAGCCGTAGGTTATCAACCTAACTTAGCAACAGAAATGGGCGAATTACAAGAACGTATTACTTCTACAAAAACAGGTTCTATTACTTCAGTACAAGCTATATATGTACCTGCTGATGACTTAACCGACCCAGCACCAGCAACAGCATTTGCCCACTTAGATGCAACAACAGTGCTTTCCAGACAAATTGCAGAATTGGGTATTTATCCAGCGGTAGATCCCCTAGATTCAACATCTCGTATTCTCGACCCAAATATTTTAGGACAAGAACACTATAATACGGCTCAAGGTGTAAAACGCTTACTGCAACGCTATAAAGAACTTCAAGATATCATTGCCATTTTAGGTATTGATGAGCTTTCAGAAGAAGATAAATTAGTTGTAGCTCGCGCACGTAAAGTTCAGCGTTTCTTATCTCAACCATTCCACGTAGCAGCCCAATTTACAGGTTTAGAAGGCCGATTTGTAAAATTAGCTGATACAATTCGTAGCTTTAAGGAAATCCTAGAAGGTAAACATGATGATTTACCAGAACAAGCCTTTTATTTAGTTGGTACAATTGAAGAAGCTCGCAAGAAGGGCGAACAAATGAAAGGTTAGTTAATTTATTTTTAAGATCCTAAAGTAGAAAAAGTAGAGATCGGCTTGACCGATCTCTAAAATTTTAAATTCTATATCCTTTGGTAAAACTATGGCAAAGCTTAAATTAGAAATTATTACTCCTGAACGTTTACTTCTTTCACAAGAAGTAACAGAAGTCCAAATACCTACACTAAATGGTGAAGTAGGTATTTTACCTGGTCATACTTCATTAATTTCAAAGCTAGCAGTAGCTGGAATCTTAAAATATCGTGATGAAGGAAAAGAACAAGTAGCAGTTGTAGGTAGTGGATTTGTAGAAATTTATGCTGATAAGGTGACAATTCTTTCTAGTCTAGCAGAAAAACCTCAAGACATTAACCTTGAAAATGCTCGTCGTGATCTAGCAACAGCAGAACAAACATTAAAGCTAGCAGAAAAAGACTTAGATATTAATATCACAGAAGCATTAGCTAATGTAGAACGTGCTACTATTCGTGTTCAAGCTGCACAAAATAAATAGTTATGCGTGCTGTAATACAAAGGGTTTCTGCTGCTAAAGTTAGCGTTGAACAACAAATTGTTGGGTCTATAAATAAAGGTTTATTAATTTTATTGGGTGTAGCTCAAATTGATAATAAAGCAGATGCTGATTATTTAGTAGAAAAGATTATTAATCTTCGCATTTTTTCAGATGAAAACAATAAAATGAACCTTTCTTTGCTAGATATAAAAGCAGATTTACTAGTAGTTTCCCAATTTACTTTATTTGGTGATTGTCGTCGTGGTCGCCGACCTTCTTATTCTGATGCTGCGCTGCCAAAACAAGCAGAAGAGTTGTATATTTATTTTGTTAATCAAGCAATTTTAACTGGAATAAATGTCCAAACAGGTAAGTTTCAAGCAATGATGGATGTAGAACTAATAAACGATGGCCCTGTCACAATTTTATTAGACAGTAAAAAAGCTTTTTAATATTTTAATAAAAAGACTTTTTAACCTGCTTGGTAAATTCAAGCAGGTCTTTCTTCAAAATCAATTAAATTACTAATACCCGCCTCTTTCACCCTTATGTTCAACATTAACATTGTAGTTATAGGTATAAACTAAAAAACTAATTGGAACTGTACCTGTACATTTTATTGTAAAATTATCACCTTTCTTAACAACATCTACTTTAATATCTGTAGGAAAGTCCAAGTTATCTACTATTTTTTGAACTCTTTGTTGAACTAGTTTAGGTTGAGCGCCATTAACAGCAGCCTGTCTAGCCTCATCCTTAACATCATGACTTAAGTTTTGCTCCTTAAAATAAACTGGCATAACAGTCCAAAGAATGTAACCAACTAATGTTGCAACAGACAAAACTCCTATAAATTTTGCATTACCTTCCCCACGTTGATTATTTTTATATCTACTAAGTTTATTTTTAACCATAACTCTTTCAGTATTTTTTAAGTACTGCCTCCGTATTGAAATTAATTAAAATTTGCTCATTAGTTTTTAGCAAACTCTCAATTTGTCATACCTTAAATTTATAATGTTTGCAAAACTTGATGAATAACATTAATAGGAACTGTTTGCCCAATAATAACACGTCCTATTTGCTCTGGCAGCACAAATATTAATTGTCCTGCTAATGATTTTTTGTCCTGTTGCATAACCTCTAATAAAGTTTCTACAACTATTTTTTTTGTACTAGGTAATCTACCATAATTATTTATTAATTTAATAATTTTTTCTGTTTGTTGACTAGAGATTAAACTTAAGTTATTAGCTATAAGTGTAGCAGCAATCATACCATAACCAACAGCCTCTCCATGCTTAAAGAGCTTATAATTAGTAACTGTTTCCAGAGCATGCCCTACAGTATGCCCAAAGTTTAGAATTTGTCTTTCTCCACTTTCATGCTCATCTCGACTAACTACACTAGCTTTAACTTTACAACAAGAAATAATTATTTCTGTTAATAAATCAATATTTCTTGCTAATATATTGTTTTTTTCTTTTTCTAACAAATAAAAGAGCTTTTCATCAGCAATCACTCCATATTTTATTGCTTCATATATAGCTGCTACTAATTCTCTTTTAGGTAATGTAATCAGTACATTTGGATCAATAATTACTAATTTTGGTTGATGAAAAGCACCTATTAAGTTTTTTCCTTTTTTATGGTTTACTGCTGTTTTGCCACCAATAGCGGCATCTATTTGAGCAAGAAGTGATGTAGGTATTTGAATATAATTAATTCCTCTTAAATAAGTAGCAGCAACAAACCCTGTTAAATCCCCTACAACACCACCACCTAAAGCGATCAAAGCATCCCGACGTTCTAGGCGTTGTTCGATTAAAAAAGTGAAAAGCTTTTCTGCTGTAGCTAGAGTTTTATATCTTTCTCCATCTCCAATTAAAAAATGTAATGGTTGATAACCTAAAGTTTTCAAGTTCTGACAAAGAATATCTCCATAAAGTGCAAAAACTTTTTTGTTAGAAACCACTACAATTTTTCTACAATGAGGTGATAAAACTCTAGGAATTTTGCTAGCGCATTTTTTTAATAACCCTACTGCAATTAAAATATTATAGCTACGACCTGAAAGTTCTACATTTATGCTGGTAGTGGTTTCTTTCATAAAATTAAGCAATTTTCTTTTTATCTTTAGTTGCTAAAACAAGTAATGTTACTACTATTCCTATTATAAATAAACCTGCAAAAATACCTGTATTTCCACTTAAAATAGTCTCGCTTTGTTTAGGAAGAAGTTTAGCTCCAACTGCACCAGCAATTGCAATTCCAGCCAGTCCTTCACCAGCAATCAACCCTGAAGCACATAACACACCTGCGCTAGAGTCACTTTTTTCTCCATCACCACCTGTAAAACGACGTACTAGCCCACCAACAAAAATAGGTGTCATAGAGCTAAGAGGAAGATAAAGACCTATAGCAAAGGCTAGCCCCGGCAAACCTGCTAGTACAGCAGCAATTGCAAAAGCTACTCCAACGCCTACAAGACCCCAAGGCAATGAGCCTGATAAAACCCCTTCAATAACAGTTTTCATAAGTGTAGCTTGTGGTGCAGGTAGTTCTTTAGAGCCAAATTGATAGGCTTGACCTAGTGCCAAAACCGTTCCAGCAACTGCCCAACAAGCAATTGAAGCACTTAATAATTGCCCTGCTTGTTGTCGATAAGGCGTAGCACCAACTAAATTACCTGTTTTTAAGTCTTGAGAAATATCACCTGCTTTTGAAGCAGCAATACAAACTACGGTTCCAACAGTTAAAACAGCTAATTTTGCTCCTGTGTCGCTGTCCCATCCTAAAAAACAAATATTGCACTAGTAGCTAGCAATGTTACTAGCGTCATACCAGAAGTAGGATTACTTGACACTCCTATTAATCCTACAATCCTAGAAGATACAGCAACAAATAATATACCAAAAATAGCTACTCCCCCAGCAGCAACTAATCTTTGCACCAAGCTAAGATTACCTGCTAGTAACCCAGGAACTAAAGCTAAAACCAAAATTACTAAAATAACTCCAGCAATAATTACTCCTCCAGGTAAATCTGTATCTAAACGATTGTTTGGGGTATTTACATCATTTTTATCTTTTGACAACCCACTAACAATTGCTTTTATAGAACTAAACATGGTTGGAAGTGCAGTTAGTACAGCAATTGTTCCTGCTGCTGCCACAGCACCAGCACCTATATAACGCACATAAGATGACCAAATTTGTCCAGCCGCCATTTCACGAATAGGGATTTTATTTCTTAACACTTCTGGAAATAGTGGAGCCGTTAAACTATCGCCAATTATTGCAAATAATGGGATTAGTACCGTAGCAGCAATTAAACTACCAGAAACCATAATTCCAGAAGCACGATAACCCACAATATAACCAACCGCCATTAAAGCTGGAGCAACTTCTATAGCTAAAACTGCTTTAGGCAACCAAGGCAAGTTATATTCTATTAGTTCAGGTGTTAAATGAAGCAGTCCTAAAGATAACTTAATTATTATTCCTGCTCCTAAACCAATAAAAATCCATTTAGAGCCTGCTGCATCACCTTTAGAAGCTTTTAATACTTCAGCACAAGCCCGCCCTTCAGGATAAGGAAGTTCTGCATCTGCTTGTACAATTAAGAGTTTACGAAGTGGAATCATTGCACAAACACCTAAAATTCCACCTAATAAAGCTAGTATTGCTACTTGCCAATATTGCGGTGGAGAATTCCATAAAAACAAAGCTGGGATAGTAAAAATTGTTCCTGCCGCTAGTGAAGAACTAGCACTACCAATAGTTTGTGCTAAATTAGCCTCTAAAATTGTACTTTTTCCCCAAATACTTACACCTAAACGAAAAACAGCAATTGAAAGCACTGAAATAGGAATTGATGTAGATACGGTCAAACCGACTCTTAGACCTAAATAGGCATTAGCAGCACCAAAAATAATACCAAAAATAATGCCTACAGCCACAGCCTTAACGGTTAATTCGATTATTTCTTGTCTAGCTTCATTTGTACCTGGCTTTGTTAATGGTGTAGTTTTAGCTATTTTTTCAGGATTTGAAGCTTTTTTCTTATCAGGATTTTTTTTCATTAAATAGCCTCTATTGATATATATTGATATATTCTGAAATTTTAAACTACTAAATATCCACTAGTGCTTTCTAGTTAGATTTACTAGCTTTTAACTAATTTGTTATTGAAAAATTTTATTGAAAAATTTCAGGAAATTTTTATTATTTAAAAGTTTGAAAAATTTTACCTTAGTTAGTCTACAAAAAAAATAGTATCTGTATATAGAGTTGCTATTTGAAGTTTTGTTTGTAGAGTTTTTAACATTATTTTAAGCGATTTATTAGGTTTATATTCACTCATTAAACAAGACATTTCCAAATATAGTTCCAATTCCTCTTTAGCATTATCCATTATTATTCTTATAAGGTTTTTAGCATTATTTATATATATATTTGAAAAGACAATAGCAAAATATTGCTCGCCTAAATTAAAAGCCTGATCTTCAATATTTCTTATATTATTTATTATAAGGCTAGATAGTTTTTCTACAACGCTACTATCTAAAGTATCATAATTCTTAGTTAAATTCCAATAAAGAATACAAACTACAAAACTTCCACCTATTTTTTTAACTTCAATAGCTTTATTTTCTAAAGTAGAATAAAAAAACTTATTATATAGTAAATTATCTAGTTTTTTATCTAATTTTTCATCTAGTTTTTTATTAACTTTATTTTCTATATACTTATCATTAATTATTTTATTTTTTTCAGTATTTAGTAAAGACCTTATATGACGGCGTGCAGTTTGTAGATAAGTGCGAACTAATTTTTTGTCAATACCCAACTTAACACTAATATTTTCATAAGATAATCCCTCATAATAATGGAGAAGCACACATTCTTGATGAATTTTGTCTAAAGTAAGTAAATATGGCGTTATTTGCTTTTGTGGACTAGTTAGACGAATTACCTCTTCTATATCAAAGTCTTCTGATAATTGGACTTCCCGTTTTATCTTACGACGCGCATTAGCTAAAAATAATTTAGTAAATTTATATATCCAAGTGGAAAATTTAGCTTGACCATTTACTTGAAAAGTTTTTAATTTTTCCATTAACTCTAAAAAAACTTCTTGTGCTAGATCATAGGACTCACCTTCTGGTAATTGCTTGCAAATTTGTATTCTTACACTTTCAAAGTACCTATTATAAATTTCTGTAAAACTCTCTTTAACTCCTTTCTGATAAAGCAAAATTAATTCATCATCTAATTTGTTTTCTAAAGTAATTAAACTTTTTTTATCAAATTCTTCTAAAAAAGTGTCTTCACTGGATTTATCTTTGTCATTATCATTTTCTAATAAAGTTATTTTTTCCTCTAAATAACTGTAATTAAAATATTTTGTAGCTTTATCTAACATTAAAGTAGGTTGATCTTCATCTAACAAACCTCTTTCAGTTAAATATTGTATTGCTTTTTGTACTGTATCTTTACTTAAATTACAACTACTAGCAAGTGAACGTATACTTGGACGATTACTTAAAGAAAATCTTTCTTCTTTTTTAAGAATTGTAGCTTGAGATATACAAGCAAGAAAAATTTTGATTGTGACAGGTGGCATCTCTTTGTAGTAAACAAAAAGGTGTTTTATAGCAGCTTGTTTTGCTATTTCAAGTAGTTGGCTAGTTTCATTATTACTTTCTTTAGAAACCATTTTTAATATAAAGATAAAATTTAGCTACTTCTTTAGATTTTATAATTAAATCTTAATTTAACATAAAAAAAGGGATGTGACTCAAGTAACATCCCTTTAATTCGCCCCCCTATAAAGCATACTTGGTTAAAAAATGTGATCTACACCCTCACTAATTTCTGTTAGATTTTTACTTTTTATAAGTAGATAAAAACTTTTTTCGCCCCCGCGCTATCAGTATTTATCTCTTTTTGATTTATTGTTTTGGATTTGCAAAAACAATATTGTTATTAAAAACCCAACTTCTTCCAAGCCTGCTATCGATTTCTTCCCTATTGTCTGCTAGCTTACTTCTTGTAGTGATATATCTTTCTAATACTTTACTGTCTTAACCCAAGAGGTTTTGCACAAATAAAAAATTTATTTTTATAAATTTTAACCACTTCTAACAAACCTTTTAATTACAACTCTTTAACATATAGCATTAATATAATTTTAATATAATCTTAATGCAATCTTAATATAATTTTAATGTAATTTTAATGAATACCTTATGTTTCAAAACTAAAAAAGTTTTCTAAAATTCTTAGTAAAAATTTATCTCTTTGTTACTAGTATGATCAATGTAGCTATAAGTTGTTTACTATGAACAAATGCTGATTACTAATAATTTCTGTAAAATAGAGTTTTCCTATAACTGTCCTTAAATTTAGGACAACTAGAATAATAAAGCCTGGTTTTTACTGAAATATTTTAGATAAGATTGTAAAAGATCTAGCTGTCCTTAAATTTAGGACAGCTTAGTTTCTTGCAAAATTTCTACTTCACCCCGTGAACCATCTACACGTAGTAATTGTCCATCCTGAAAAATTTCTGTTGCCTGTTTAATTTGCAATACTGTAGGAATCCCACATTCCCGCGCTACTACCGCGCCATGTGAAAGCAGCCCTCCTTCCTCTAAAACCACAGCCGCAGCCAAGCTAAAAAGAGGTGTCCAACCCGGATTTGTATGTGGTGCAATCATTATTTCCCCTGCTTTAAGTTTAGCTGCTTGTGACAAATCATGAATTATTCGCGCTCTAGCAATAACTTCCCAGCACTACAAGCAACACCAACAAATTTTTCTCCACTACTAGCAACTTTTTTACTTGCTTGAAGTTTTACTCCTTGTCCAATAATAGTTGGTGGATTAAAGTTTCTATAACACTCAGCAATTAATTTAGCTCGTTTAATACTTGTTTGAACCGTTCTAGCTGATATTTTCTCTGATAGTAAATCTAGTAACTCTTCTCTTTCTAACCAAAAAATATCTTCTATTTTTTCTAAAATTCCTTGTTCTACAAAGCGTTGACCTTGAGCAAGAAAAACCCTTTGACATTGGTAATAAGTTTTTGACAAAGGAACTCTAGTAATTTCTCTCCATTGACAATAATGGGCAACCAACCTTAATTTGCTTAAAAAAGTAGTACGTCTTAGTAAACCTATATTTTTTAAGGCGTTAGCTTGTTCTTCTTTCCGACATTTTCTTTGTTTTTCCATTGCTGCGGCTGGGTTTTCACTTTTTTCACCTTCAAGATAATTTTTTAATATAGTTAGCGGAAAACTGTTGTCATCAGCCCAACGCGCACAAGAGAGATCTTCATCATTAGGAGCTAAAAAAGCATATTTTAATAAATAGTTTTTTAAGTCTTTAACAAAACTTTTTCCTTCTTTAAGTTTTTCACATTCTGCAATTAAATCTTCTGTTTCAGTGCTTAAAATTACTGTTTTTAATTTTTCATCTGTTTTAGCACTGCTTGCTAGTTCCCAAAGCTCAATTAGTGGGCCCGCTGTGCTTATTTGGGTTAATCCTGTTAATAAATTAGCTACAGAAATTTGTTTTTCTGTAGGCAATTTAGCATTTATCTTTTCTATATAATCTCGGAAATCATTTTGTGCTTCAGTAGCTAAAAAAGTACAAGTCATTGCTATTCGGTTAGTTTGATAGTGTAAATCTACCATTTCCTTAGTTTTTTCTATCAAAGTTTTATCACTAAAAGTTGTATAGTCATTATTTGCTAATTGAGCATCTAGTTTTTCATAGTTTTCAATATATTTAGCTGCTTCTCGCCAAAAAGAAAAATACATCCATTGCAAGCGTAAAAAAACAGGTATACCTCTTAAAATATTAATTAAAGTAAATGGCGTTGTTACTCCATCCGCTTGATAAGCAGGGTTAATTCCTACAGTAATATCAAAGGTGCGTTCACAATATCCAGGTATTTTACTAATTGAGTTTTTAACTATATCTACATTCCAATAAGCACGACCAAAAAAACGTCGTCCCCATTCTATAGGAGTTTTACCATCATAAAGACCTATTCTATTAAGAAATTCTGCTAGTATATTTCCATAGTCATAACGTAGCGATAAGGAAAAAGAGAGAGAGTTAACTAGCCCTGGCATCACCTCTCGAAAGTTAGCTGATGACCATTGACCTAACTCAGGAGCAAAGCTAAATGCTGTTAAAGAACGCGCTTGGAGGATATAAAACTTTTCTTTGTCCTGCGCCCATTCAATATCTATTGGAAAACCATATTCTTGTTGCACTTTTATAGCTATTTTGGCTAACTCCAACACGTCTTCATTAGTCAAAGTTAGGCTATTAGCTTCTAATGAATCTAAAACTATTTCTTGTGTTCCTTGACCACTATCAGACACAAGTTTTAAGACTTTTTCTCCTGCTTTAATTTCTAAGACTTGTAGGTCAAAAGGATCTACAAGATAGCGATCAGGTGTAACAAGACCCGACACCAAGGCTTCACCTAGTCCCCAACAAGCTTCTATAACCATTTCTCTTTCATTTCCAGTCAATGGATTTAAGGTAAAAAGTACACCTGCCGACCGAGCATCTATTAACTCTTGGACGACTACCGACATTCCATGAGCAAAGTGGTCAATTCCCTTTTCGCTACGATAGCTAAAGGCGCGATCATTCCAATAGGAAGCAAAACAAGCTTTAATTTTTTCAATTATTTCTTCTAAAGAACTGATGTTTAAGAAAGTGTCATATTGCCCAGCAAAAGAAGCTGATTCTAAATCTTCACTTGTTGCAGAAGAGCGAACAGCAAAACGACTATTTTTTGGAAATTGGCTTAGGGCATCTTTTATTTCTAAGCTTAAAGATAAATTAGCATTTACAATGCTTTGTCGTAGATGATTTAACTTACTGGTTAATTCTTCTGCTATGAGCTTATTAGATTTAACTATCTCGGCAAGAGATTTTATTTCTGTTGTTAGATTATTTTCTTCTAGAAATTGCCAAAATGCTTCTGTAGTAAGACAAAAGCCATTTGGGACACAAATACCTGCTTGGCTAAGTCGAGCCAGGTTTATAGCCTTTCCTCCTACTAGGTTAGTGTCTGTTTTTTCTATTTCTGAAAAAAATAAAATCTTTTTTGCCACTCCTATAACCTCAAAACAAGCAACTCAGATACAAGCTAATTTAATCACATGCTATTATTAGGGAAATTTTTCTATTTGAGCTTAATCAACTATGCTTAAAAACATCTATCATTTATATTTGTTAATCTTTTTAGTTTTTGTCTATCTAATACAATTTCCTGTCAATGCTCAAGAGCAAAACAAAAATCCAAAGCCAGAAAACTATGTTGTACTAATTTCTATTGATGGAATGAAGCCAGAATATTACACCAAAGCAGATCAATATAAGCTAAAAATTCCAAATCTTCGTGCGTTTTGTCGTGAAGGTAGCTTTGCTGAAGGTTCAGAAACCGTCTATCCATCTTTAACTTATCCATCACATACAACTTTGGTGACAGGAAATAGACCTGCAACACATGGAATTATTTCTAATCAAACTTGGAGAGGATTGGAAACTAATAAAACCGAAGAATGGTACTGGTACGCTAACGCCATCAAATCCCCTACACTTTGGACAGAAGCGCGTAAGGCTGGGCTTAAAACTGGTGCCGTCGCCTGGCCAGCAACAGCAGGTGCAGAAATAGATTATCTTATACCAGAAATTTGGGAAGGATCTTTTAATACAAGTTTTAAGACTAGTATAGCTAAATCTACGGCAGGACTATCAGAGCTAATATTAAAATCTTTACCTGATCCTCCACCTACATTGCTTAATGATCTAGTTAGAGTTCAAGCAGCAAAAGTCATTATTAGCAAATATAAGCCAAATTTATTGTTAGTGCATTTTGTAGAAGTCGATTATCAACAACATAGAAAAGGTATTTTTTCATCTGAAGCCAAAGCCAAACTAGAAGAAACAGATGAATTTATTGGACAAATAATTAATGCAACTAAAGAAGCAGGTATTTTTGAGAAAACTAGCTTTTTTGTTGTCTCAGATCATGGTTTTGCTCCTGTAGAAAAACAGTTTCGTCCTGCTGTTTTACTTGCAAAAGAAGGCTTTATCACAATAGCTAAAGATGGTCAGGTGATAGACTGGCAAGCACTCCCCTTTGGGCAAGGTGGCTCAACTGCTATTATGATGAAAAACCCTAACGATAAAATCTCTGAATTTAAGATAATAGAAATGTTGGAAAAATTTGCTAATAAGCCAAATAGCCCAATTAACCGAGTTGTTAAACGTGCAGAGTTAGACAAACTAGGCTCAAGCACTGAAGCAAGTTGTTTTCTAGAAGCAGCACCAGGTTATGAAATTAATAGCGAGTTAACTGGAAGCTTAACTGAAAATTCTAAGGATTATTTAGCAACTCATGGAGGTTTACCAACACGCTCAGAAATGTATGCTTCTTTTATTGCTTCTGGTCATGGCATTAAAAAAGGTGTACATGAACCATTTACTAAAAATATTCATGTTGCACCAACTATAGCAACTATTTTAGGCTTTAGTTTGCCACAAGCTGAAGGTCGCCCTATCAGACAAATTCTTACTGTTGAAGTACCAAAAATTAAAGCTGCGGCTAAGTAGTTGCTAATCAAAGGTTTAAGTTTTATGAAAAAGTTAATTTTTGTCTTAATCCTGTTTTTATTTTTTGCTAATAACTCTTTTGCCCAACAAAATGATATTGTTGGAGAAGAAAAAGAAATTATCCTAGAATTCAAAACCCAACTTGTAGTAGTTCCATTTAGCGCAATAGACCGAACCAATAAACCAATTAATGACTTAAAGGCTGAAGAAATAAAGCTTTTTGAAAATGGACAAGCGGCTCAACTAGTTTCTTTACAACGTAGTAGCAAACAATCGCTTAATTTTGCCTTGCTACTTGATTTATCTGGCAGTATGCAGCCTCATTTAGAATCTGCCCGTCAGTCAGCTTTTAAGTTTTTTGACCAAGCAATTACAGAAAAAGACTTAGCCGGAGTTGTAGCTTTTCAGCAAGAAATAGTGGTTTCTCAACCACTTACTAAAGATAAAGCCCTGCTTAAAGAAGCTTTAGAGCGTCGTCATATGGTTTTACCTGCTCCCGGTACTTTAGGCCCAGCACTTGACGGAGATGATAAAAAGTTAAATGGAACGGCTCTTTATGGAGCAATTTATGTTGCTGTTGATGAGCTTTTACAAGCGGCTAATGGGCATCGTGTTCTTGTGCTAATTTCTGATGGTTACGACTCCGAAAGTGGGATTGAACTGCGTGACGCGCTAGATTATGCTTGGCGACGTGAAGTTACTATTTATACAATTGGTTTAGGAGAAAAAGCAGGATTAAACCAAGAAGTATTAGAACGTCTTTGTTCAGCAACCGGCGGACGTGCTTTTTATCCTAAAAATTCTTTAGAATTAGATCAGGTTTTTAACCAAATTGATGAAGATTTAAGACAACAATATATTTTATCATTTTATCCTAATTCAGAAGCTGACAACTTGTTTCGTACCATAAAGATAGACATTCCTTCTCGTCCATCTTTAAATATTCGTCATCGTTTTGGTTACTACAACAGTTTAGTTGATGAAAAACAGTAGTTAGATTTACAAATAGACAAAAATAAAGAGGTTAGCCCCAATGAAAACATTAAGTTTATTAATTTTTCTCCTCATAACCTGTATTGCTCCATTAAATACATTTGAAGAACCAACCTTAGATAAAGAATTTAAAATAAAAATGAATAGCCACGTTGTTATTCAAAACGAAGCTATAAAAATAACCTTTAACAAAGTCTTAGAAGATTCCCGTTGCCCAAAAGGTGCAAGATGTATTGATGCTGGTAGTGCTAGAGTTAGTCTAACTCTAGCAAAAATAGTGATCAAAAAACAGTAGAACTTAGTAGTTTTAGAGGTACAAAATCTGTTGAGTATCAAGGTTGTGAAATAAATTTCGTCAACCTTGAACCTTATCCAGATGCACATAAACCAGCTAAGGGTGATCCTGTCGTTACTTTACTAGTTAGTAAGAAAAAATAAAACTTAAGGAATAATAATGATTAGAATTGGTTCACGTGGTAGTAAATTAGCTCTTTGGCAAGCAAATTGGGCTAAAAGCTCATTAGAAAAAGCTTTCCCCTCATTAGAAGTTACAATTGAAATTATTAAAACTACTGGAGATCGTTATCAAGAAGTTACTCCACCAGAAAATATGCCTAAAGGACTTTTTACTAAGGAAATTCAAGACGCATTACTAAATAATGAAATTGATGTAGCTGTACATAGCTTAAAAGATCTAGCAACTGACTTAAACCCAGACCTTTTTTTAGCTGCAATTACTGAACGAGAAAACCCTTATGACGCGCTAATTAGTCGTAGTGGACAGCCTTTACATCAACTTCCAGAAAATGCTCATGTTGGCCCGACTTCAACCCGCCGTAAATCTCAATTACTTAGCCAACGTCCAGACTTAAAAATTACAGATCTTCGAGGTAATGTAGACACTCGCTTACGTAAGTTAGATGAAGGAATGTATGATGCAATTATTTTAGCCTGTGCTGGGCTAACTCGGCTTGGGCTAAAAAGCCGTATTTCTCAAGAACTTACACCAGATTTAATTATTCCTGCTGTTGGGCAAGGTGCGCTAGGAATTGAAATTCGTGCCAGTGATGAAGAAACTCGCAAACATGTCTCTATCTTAAATCATGAAGAAACTCGCAAAGCTTGTCTTGCTGAAAGAATTTTCCTAGCTGCTTTGGGCGGTGGTTGCCAAGTCCCTATTGCAGGTTTTGCCCAAGTAAGCGACAAGGAAATAAAAATGATGGGTTGTGTTGCTAGTGTTGATGGAAAAACAATAATTAAAAAGGAAATTTTAGGAGATTTAGATAATTATCAAAATCTAGCTCAAAATCTAGCCCAAGAAATTCTTTTATCAGGCGCAGATAAATTAATTCAAGAGTTTAAGTAGATGTTAAAAAATACTCTAAAATTATGATTAAAAATAGCTTACGTCTAGGCTTAATAGTAATTTGTTTGTTATTAAACTTAACAATTCAGAATTTAAGCATAGCATCTGCAAATATTAAATTGGCTACATTTAATTTAGCTAAAGAATTTATTTATCCTATTGGAAAATCTGACAAAGTAACTCAAGCAAAAGATGGGGACGGATGGTATAACGCAAGAGATTTTCGAGAAGTCAATCACCTAGGAGAAGACTGGAACGCGGAAACAGGCGGAAATACTGATTGTGGTTTACCGGTTCGCGCTATTTCAAATGGAAAAATCGTTTTTGCTGGCACAAATATAGAAGGTTGGGGAAATGTTTTAATTATCCGTCATACTTTATCAGACGGACAAGAAATAGAATCTCTTTATGGACATCTCAAATCATTTAGTAAAACTTCTGGTGATGTAAATATGCGGGAAGTTATTGGTTTTATTGGCGATGGAGGCGGAATATATAATTGTCATTTACATTTAGAGATCCGTTTTTCTAATTGCCCAAGTTGGGGGAGCAATGGCCCTGGATACGCCTTTGATGCAAGAGGATGGGCAGATCCTTCTAATTTTATTGATTCACGACTCCCTAAAAAACCTTCTAGCAAAAGAAAATAAAGTTTATAAACTAGAAAACTCCACAATTGGCATGTTTTCGCGCTCAACTGTGGAGTTTTTAGTTTTATATGTTCATCGGCCAATTACCTCTACAAGTATATTTTGTTGGCCCATTTACACTTGTAACTGTGAGGTTATTATCAGCATTATGATTATTTGTACCTTTTGAATTGTAAACAAGTGTTTGGTTAACCGTGAAATTTGCTTTTGTGGGTACATCTTTTAATGTTACAACCCAAGTTCCAGTGTTTGCATTTAGTTGAGTTACTGTCGCTTCATCAACTCCTGCATAATTATCAGCACGGACACTTTGGTATATATGACCACCTTTATTTGTTACTGAAGGCATAGTTTATCTCCTTTTAGCTTGCTTTTGTAAGTTTCTACTTGGATATAGCGAGATTTGTCTAAAAAAAGCGTCTCACAAATAACTTAAACCCCTATGATTATTTCCTTACTACCAAAATTTGTAGGCTTTGGGACACTCTTAAGACACTTTTCTTACAGTTATGCAACATATTGTGTACTATGCTACAAGTGTCTCAAACAAACACAAATTTGTAACTAATAGATATAACTACACTTAATAATTTATTGTATTTTTGGTACAAAAATAGCAGTTCTGAAAAGGCAAGTCTAAAGCTTAAAAATTGATATAGGGCATTTACAAAAAACTATATCTATAAACTAAATAATTATTCTAAAGGAGAATTTTATGGCTATTATTAAAAACAGTACCAGCTTTAAGTTAAAATTTGCTGTATATAGAGCAGATGGTTTACTTATGTCTAATACCACACCAGTTTTAGAGTCAGGTGATTGTCTTGAAGTTAATGGAGGTGATACAAAAGGCATAGACTGGTTTATATTACTAGTTTTTCTTAAAGACAGTTCTATCCCACCTGCGGTTAATGTTACCCAACAAACTCAAGGAGTAGGAGTAACTTTAGGTCTTACAGTAGCTGAAATAGGAGGATTTACTGTAGGGGTTAATATTGTTGGTACAACAAATTTTTCTACTCCACTTGCAGGAAAAACCATAGGAGACAATGACAGATTAAAACTTGAAAAAACAAGCAGTCTGCAATTAAGTTTTCTGGATTTAGATGCCTCTAGCACTTGTAGTAACACCCATCAAATTTCAAGTTTGATAAATCGTTAATTATAAAAATTTTAATTTTTCTATCTTAAAAAATATTGCGTATGTTAGCTATTAGTTAAAAAATTAAGTTTTGCTGCATAATAAAAAATCAAGAGTTATAGCAAAATTTATAACTCTTGATTTTTAGTTTTAAAAGACAAGACTAGATCTTATTTTGTAGAGTTTTAGAAATTTTATTGTCCTGGTTCAACAGATTTTTCAGCTTCTTGAGGCTTAAACACTATAGAAAGAACTATAGAAATAGTTAAAACTCCTGCAATTACACCTAATGCAACAGCAATAGGTATTTTATAAAAATCAGAAATCATCATTTTTACACCAATGAAAACTAAGATAAAACATAGTCCATAGGAAAGATAATGAAACATTCCCATAATTCCAGATAAAGCAAAATAAAGGGCGCGAAGTCCAAGAATTGCCATTATATTAGAGGTATAAACAATAAAAGGGTCTGGAGTAATAGCTAAAATAGCAGGTATAGAGTCTACAGCAAAAATTACATCGGTTGTTTCTACAACTACAAGCACAACAAATAGTTGGGTAGCATATAATTTCCCATTTTCTCTTAGAAAAAATTTACCAACGCCATATTCGGTTTTGATAGGAATAAACTTGCGAACAAATTTTAGCACTGGGTTTTTCTCTGGTTCTATATCTTCGTCCTTTTCCATTACTAGTTTAATTCCAGTAAAAATTAAAAATGCACCAAAAATATAGATTACAAAATGAAAATAGCTAATTAGCGCGATACCAGCAATAATAAATACAGCCCGCATAAATAACGCGCCTAAAATACCCCAAAACAATATTTTATGCTGATAAAGTGGCGGGACTTTGAAATAGGAAAAAACTAGTAAGAATACAAACAAATTATCTACACTTAAGGATTTTTCTATTAAATAGCCAGCTAAAAAGCTAAGAGCTTTTTCTGAACCAAGCCAATAATAAATAAAACCATTAAAAACCATTGCTAAACTAATCCAAACCGCACTCCAGGCCAATGCTTCTTTTAGTGAAACTTCACGTGCTTTACGACGAACTAGCCCTAGATCCAGCGCAAGCATAAACAATATAAAAACGTGAAACCCAACCCATGCCAAAGTCTGTTGTGACATAGACGCTCCCTTATTTAATTCGATAGGCTATATCTTATCGAAAAACTCCACACAAATAAAAAGACCTTTTGCTAAATTACAGCAAAAAAACAATAACCCAGTGACTTCTCACCGGGTTATCGTTGGATGCACTTTTAGAGCGTTAGGATTTTAAATTTTTCTTATTTAACTTTTTTTACTGACACGACTAAAATAACTGCATCATCTGAGTTTCCAATGTTTGCCGTACCAACTACAACTTGTTCACCTTCTCGCAAACTAAGACCTGTTAAAATAGAAGCCTCAACATAATTTACATCTGTAGCATTTGAACCATCTCTTGCCTTTATTGGAACTGGTGTACGCATTCCAAAAGCCATCCTTCTAACTTGTACCATTTCATTATTGGCTTCATCAGTTCCTAGTTGAATATCTGTTAACTTGTAATTATAAAAAGTCTTACTAGTTGTTAGTGTAGGATTTAGTTCTATAGAACCTTGTGCTTCTATTTCTTTTCCATCCTGAGCGCGGTTAAAAACTGTTGTCACATAATTATAGTTACTATATTGCAAAGTTTTCTGTAATTCTGTAACAACTGGAGCTAAATTCTTTGGCATTTGTTCAGTATTTTTTCCAGCACGAGAAGCAGTAATAATATGTAGCTGAAATTCTAAATTAGCAGGTAGCTTTTCTGGTACGTCCAGGCGAGTTAAAGCACGTTCAATTACAGTAACATTTTCTGGATAATCCCGTACAGTTATAGTCTTAAAGCTTCGGTCTGAGTTAATTTGAGTGCCTTTTTCAAAGCTGCTTAAACCTCTTAAAACTCTAGCTAACGCATCAGGATCACGATGTTTAACTTCAAAAATTTGTGTTTTTAAGTCCTTATTTACTACTCTTTCTGGCTCAGGTGTTGGGGTTGTGGCAGAAACAGCAGCTTTTGGGCTAGGTGCTGTTGTGTCAACAGTTCGCGGTGCAGATTGAGCATAAGTTGTAATAGTAAAAAGAACAAACATTAATAGCAAAGTTAGATAAACTCTCATTCTTTACCTCCAAAATTATTTATTATAGATTTTTACGGTTGTTGTTTATTAATTATAAAATTGCTTGCTAGGGCTTAAGTTGTCTTAAAGCAGTAGTTTAGCTAGTAGTGCGTTTTTCTACCTTTTCTTCTTTGTTAACAAACCAAATAATTCTGACATTAGGATTACTGGTTTGTATCTCCATTTTTACTTTATTATCCATTATATTTTCTAAAGCTACATTATCTATAATGAATTTTTGATTTTTATTAGCTGTATTAATATCATTTACTAAAGCTATCTCAGATGTGTTAGTTAGTTGTATATCACTAATTACCTTTTTATTTGCTTTTCTACTAGTTTTTATATATCGATTCTTTTTATATGCTACTGGTTGTCTTATTCCTTCTACATTATTTATAACTTCATTTTTTACTAATTTATTATCTGATTTAGCCACTGGTTTTTCTAAACTAGTATTAACCTGATTAACTGTTGCTTGATTGGTAGCTTCTTTTTTATTAACAAATAACAGATAAGTTGAAGTAGCAAGTACAGCTAAAATTACACCTGAAACAAAAGCATAACGCCAAGAACCAAAGGAAAAGTTAAATATTTTTTGCCACCAACCTATCTGTTTATCTTGCTTTCTAATCTCAGCCATTACATTAGCACGAAGTTTAGTAAATACTTGCTCATCAATATTTAATTGCCCAAAGTTTGTTAAAGACACTTGGCTTTCTTGCAACTCAACCTTAAATTGACTGCATTCTTGACAATTATTTAAGTGTTGTTCTAGTTCTTTAACTTCTTTATTTGATAAATCGCCGCCAACATATAAAGCTATTTGTGTTTCAAACTTTGGGCAATTCATTTATCTACCTCCGTAGGAAGTATTTCTTTCAACATTACCTAAACCTAGTTTTTCTTGGTAATCTTGAATAATATTTAAGATATAGCTTATATCCTTATCGCTCATTGTTGGATAAGAGCTATAAACTTGGTTAATTGTGCTATTTGCAATATGGCTAGCTAATTGTCGGTTATGAAGCTCATAAGCTACAACCATATCCTTAAGGGCTTGAGACAAGCAAGCTATGGTAAAGTTTTTCTTTACTTCCTCATCCATCAAAGCATTTACATTTGATGTTTCAGTAACTTGAATAAATGCTTGCTCACTTTCTGAAATAGAACGCTTTTGAGCAATATCATCATAATAAAGTGTTACTCTAACAGGTAATCTTCTATTTGTAATTTCTCTATTAGCTCGTTTTAATCCAAATTGCATCATTACAACTTGTGTAGCACCTAAATTTAGGTTATCTAACATAATAGAAAAACTATCGTGTTGATGATTAGGTTGATAACCGTAAAGATGATTAAGTTGTAAAGCGGGGTCATATTCAACGTGTAATCTTACTCGGCGAGCAACAGCAGCAACTAAACTACTTACTTCTTTAACAAAAATCTTTTCTACATCTTGAGCATCTGCAACAAAGTGATAAAGTCCTCGTCCACTATTTGCAAGCTGTCTTAGTAAATCTTCGTTAAGATCTCGCCCTACACCAATAGTAGAAAGATCAACACCTCTATCATTAAATCGCTGGGATTCTCTAGCAATTTGGTTTGTGCTAGTTACACCAGCATTAGCAATTCCATCTGTTAGCAAAACTACTCGATTTGTTGCATCCTTGCGATAATATTTTACAGCCTCTTGATAGCCAAGCATTAAACCTGCGTGTAAATTAGTAGAGCCGTTTGGTTGAATACTACTAATAGCATTAATTAGAGTGTGTCTATTACCTGTTAAATATTGAGCAGGCCATAAAACTTGGGCATTTGTATCATAGGTGACTAATGATAAAACATCGCCATTTTTTAATTGATTAACTAGTGTAATTAAAGCACTTTTAACTTTTTCTAGCTTTGCATCATCAGCCATTGAACCACTACGATCAATTACAATTGATAAATTTACAGGTGGAAGATTCTGACGATCGTTAGTAAAACTTGTACTTAAGCCTATTTGCAAGACTCCTTGGGAATTAGTTAATGCAATTTGTTCACCACCCCATCGAACATCCATTGCTATTGCTTGGCCTGCTTTTGGCAGTGGCAATTGATGTTTATGGTAATTAATAAATTCCTCTACATGAATTTCATTTGATTTTAGCAAGTTAGCAAAATAATTATTTGCTGGTTGATAATTTGGTTGATAACTTGGTTGGTAATTTGGTTGATAACTTGGTTGATAACTTGGTTGATAACTTGGTTGATAACTTGGTTGATTGTAGTTGTTTTCTACAGCATCTCTAGTATAAGAAACTGAACCAGAACTAGTTCCTACTCTATTTTTTTCTTGACTCTCAGTAGGTTTTGAGCGTGAAACTGAGCTTGAACTAACTCCAACTTGAGCAAAAACACTAGTGACACTAAGAAATAAAAACATTACTGCAAAAATTATTACTTCTCTTTTTTGTTTCATTTATTTTTCTCCTCTCTTGCTATTACTACTTGATTTATATTAATTTACCAAGAAATTTATCTCTATATTTCTTGATTTTTACTCTTGCCATACTAATTTGACTACGAATAGTTGCTTCTGCCGTACCTAAGAGACGAGCTACATCTTTTGTTTCTAGTCCTTCAATATCTCGTAATATTAGGACTGTTTTTTCTTTTTCTGATAATGTTTCTAATGCTTGATTGATAATTTTCTTTTCTTGTACTAAATTTATTTCTTCTTCTATATTCTGGCTGCTAGCAATATTATTTATTGTCTCTTTTTCTGAGTCTAAGGATAATGTGCTGTGTTTAGTGCGTTTTCTAGCAATATCACGACAGCTATTTACTGTCATTTGATAAAGCCAGGGGAGAAAATCTTTTTCTTCATTAAAGTTATGTAGATATTTATGTAGTTTTAGGAAAACTTCTTGTGCTGCATCTCGTCCATCATCTACATTTCCAAGTAATCTAATAGCTGTACCTAAAACTTGACGTTGATAAAGAATCAAAATTTGTTCAAAAGCATGATTGTCTCCCAATTTAGCTTGAGCAATTAAGGATTGAACTTGAGAAGAGGAAAAGGTTTTTTCTTCCTGCTCAATCATCATTGCCATCATTGAAAAATCAATTGCTACTCCACTCAACTTAAAAGCTCCTACTCTAATTGTGTTTTCATTAAGCTATACCAAAGTTATTGTAAAAGCGTTTAAAACTTTTTCCCTAAAATTTTTCTTTTTTGCCTTGCCTATTTTTAAGCTAACCGCTTTATAATTTGCTAAAAATAAAATGGAGATAAAACTTAGTGCTAATTTTAATTGACCAAGATGGCCCGCTTGCAGATTTTGAACAAGGCTTTTTAGATATTTGGCAAAAAAGCTTTCCTGATGAGTTCTTTATCCCTCTTTCAGAACGCAAAACTTTTTATATGCGCCAACAATATCCCCCTCATTTAACCAAAAAAGTTGACTCAGTTTATACATCACCAAATTTTTTTATCAACTTAAAGCCTACTCTAGGTGCTAAAGAAGCTGTTAATAAACTAATTACTCTAGGACATGACGTTAGAATTTGTACATCCCCATTATCACGTTATGATTATTGTGTATTAGAAAAATATCAATGGGTAGAAAAACATTTTGGACGAGAATTTACTAAAAAGATAATCTTGACTAAAGATAAAACTATGGTGCGTGGAGATATTCTTATAGATGACAAGCCAAAAATTGAAGGTGTTTTTAAGCCTGAATGGGAACATATTATTTTTGATTACCCCTATAACCAAGAAATTACAGATAAAAGAAGGTTAACTTGGCAAAACTGGGAAGAAATTTTAGAACTTGTTAAATAACTAAAATAATTGAAGTTATTGATTTTAATTTTATCAACTAGATTCTTGTCCTGATTGCTCAAAAATAAAAAAAGCTGCTATCATTCCTATTTTTATAGATTTAAGAATTTTCTACCTAGGTAGTAAGCTTAAAAAATAGGAATGGTTATGGAAAAAGAAATTTTTGACGCATTAACTTTTGATGATATTTTGCTTAGACCTGCTTATAGCGAAGTCCTACCAGCAGAAACCGACACAACAACCTTATTTTCTCGCAATATTAAAATTCATATCCCTATTGTTAGTGCTGCAATGGATACAGTAACCGAAGCAGCATTAGCCATTGCACTTGCTCAACAAGGCGGCTTAGGCGTAATTCATCGTAATATGCCAATCACTGCCCAATGTGATGAAGTTGATAAAGTAAAACGTTCTGAAAGCGGTATGATTGTTGATCCTGTAACAATGTCTGCTGATCAGCCTATTTCTAAAGCATTGAAAATAATGGAGCGTTATCATATTTCAGGTGTCCCAATTGTTGATGACAACAAAAAACTTCTTGGAATTTTAACTAATCGTGACCTGCGTTTTGAAAATAGATATGATTTGCCTATTTCTACAGTGATGACCAAAGAAAATTTAATTACTGTAGCTGTAGGAACTACCTTGCAAGAAGCACGAGGAATTTTGCAAAAACACCGCGTAGAAAAATTATTAGTTGTCGATGAGGAATATCATCTTAAAGGTTTAATTACTGTTAAAGACATCCAAAAAGCTATTAAATACCCGCTAGCAACCAAAGATAACTTGGGCCGCTTACGTGTTGCTGCTGCTGTCGGTGCAACAGGTGATTATTTTGAACGCGCTCAAGAGCTAATCAATGCCCGAGTTGATGCAATTGTTGTAGATACTGCACATGGGCATTCTAAACGTGTAATAGAAGCCGTTAAACAGATTAAGCAATATTATCCAAACATTGATGTAGTAGCAGGAAATGTTGCAACATTTGAAGCGGCTAAAGATTTAATTGCTGCGGGTGTGGACGGTATTAAAGTAGGAATTGGCCCTGGAAGTATTTGTACAACTAGAGTAGTTACTGGCTGTGGAGTTCCTCAAGTTAGCGCAATTATGGATTGTGCTAAAGCTGCTCGCTCAACAGGTGTTCCAATAATTGCAGATGGTGGAATTAAGTTTTCTGGTGATGTAACTAAAGCTATTGCTTCTGGTGCAGATTCTACAATGATGGGTTCGCTCTTTGCTGGAACGGATGAAAGCCCAGGGGAAATTATTTTGCTTCAAGGTCGTAGCTTTAAGTCTTATCGCGGCATGGGGTCACTTGGAGCAATGAAAGAAGGTAGCCGTGACCGCTATGCTCAAGAAAATGAAGTAGAAGCTAAACTTGTTCCAGAAGGTATTGAAGGACGTGTCCCTTATAAAGGCCCTATTGCGGCTATGGTGACTCAACTTGTAGGGGGACTTCGTGCAGGTATGGGTTATTGTGGTTGTAAAACTATTAAAGAACTAAAAGAAAATTCTAAATTTATTCGCATTACTAGTGCTGGTCTAAAAGAAAGCCACGTCCATGACGTGATTATTACTAAAGAAGCTCCAAACTATCGTTTAGATCAATAAAAAATATTTGCAAAAGATCAGCCCTTTTTGTAGGGCTGATCTACTTAATCACCTGTCTATTTAGTCAAACGCTTGATGTCCAGTAATTTCAGCACCTAAAACTAGTGTGTGAATATCATGAGTTCCTTCATAAGTATAAACAGATTCCAAATTATTCATATGCCGCATAATTGGGTAATCCCCACTAATACCATTTGCGCCTAAAATAGTTCTTGCTGCCCTAGCTACTTCCATTGCCATATGTACATTATTTCGTTTTGCCATAGAAATTTGCGCTGGAGTAATTTTACCCTGTTCTTTTAACCTACCTAATTGTAAAGAAAGCAGTTGTGCTTTAGTAATTTCTGTTAACATGTCGGCAAATTTAGCTTGTTGAAGTTGAAAAGCTGAAATAGGTTTACCAAATTGGATACGACCTTGAGCATAATCTAAAGCAGTATGATAACAAGCCATTGCTGAACCAATAGCACCCCAAGAAATACCATAACGAGCTTGAGATAAACACATCAAAGGAGATTTTAAGCCTTTAGAAAGAGGTAAAATATTTTCTTCTGGAATTTCACAATCAGAAAATACAAGTTCTGAAGTAACAGAAGCTCTTAAGGAATGTTTGCGATGAATTTCAGGAGCAGTAAAACCAGGTGTTCCTTTTTCTACTAAAAAGCCGCGAATCATATCATTATCATCTGTTTTTGCCCAAACTACGGCTACATCTGCAATTGTGCCGTTAGTAATCCAGGTTTTTGTACCATTAAGCAACCAACCATTTGAGGTACGTTTAGCACGGGTAATCATCCCTGATGGATTTGAGCCAAAATCAGGTTCGGTTAAACCAAAACAACCTATTTTGTCACCTTTTGCCATTGCTGGTAGCCATTTACGTTTTTGTTCTTCTGAACCAAAAGCATAGATTGGATACATTACTAATGAGCCTTGAACACTAGAAAAACTACGTATTCCACTATCACCGCGCTCTATTTCTTGAATTACTAAACCGTAAGCAACTGCTCCTAAACCCGCACAACCATATTCTGTTGGAAGACTAGCACCAAGAACGCCTAACTCACCTAATGGTTTAACTAGTTCTGTAGGAAAACGAGCATGTTCATAACATTCTTCAATAATTGGGACTATTTTTTCTTCAACAAAATTACGTACAGAATCACGTGTTAAACGTTCTTCTTCAGTTAATAATGAATCAATATCATAAAAATCCACGCCTTTAAATTTCGCCATATCAACTCCAAAATAATTTATATTGTTTAATAAAATTAAGTTCTTAAGTGTAGAAAACTGGTAAGAATATCATTAAATAGATCTTGTACGCTAGACAAACTTGGCTTGACCTAACTGTTACTATGGTTTTACTCTTACTGGGCTAATTCCTACAAAATTAATAATTTCTAACTAAAGAAAACTTGGAGAAAATTATGAAAGTTTCCTTGCGTAAGCTTGCGCATGCTCGTTCTGGAGATAAAGGAGATACGGCTAATGTTGGATTAATTGCACTACGGCCAGAATATTACCCAATATTAGCTCAAGAAGTTACTGCTGAACGAGTAAAAGAACATTTTACAGAAATTTGCAAAGGGGCAGTAACTCGTTATGAACTTCCTAATTTAGGTGCGCTAAATTTCCTATTGGCAGAGTCTCTTGGCGGTGGTGGGACACTATCACTTAAAACAGATGCCCAGGGTAAAACCTATAGCTCTGCATTACTTAGAATGGAAATAGAAATTCCTGATAACTTAGACCTGTCCTAAAGAACAGGTCTATTATCAGTAGCCCCTCCGGGGCCTACAAGGTTTACTTCAGGTAAGTTACCAATTTGCTATGGCTACAATAAAAAAAATTGATGAATTTATTGTCTCAATTGAAGATAGCGCGACACTCCTAAAGCTTTATCTTCAACGTGTAGCACGTTCTCCGGGCAATGTTGGCTATTGTCGTGCTTTAGCTAAACATGCTGGAGAAATCCGAAATGAAGCTGAAACGCTTTATATTAATCTTACTTATGAACTAGCTTCTATAACAAAGCCTTTAGCTATTGCTACAGTTAAATATGTTGAATATTTAATGGAGCTTGCTAATTTGTTGGACGAATTAGCTTTAGAAATGGCTATTGGGCAAACTCCAGACCTGGTTGCAGCAATTGATTTACTACGTGATGGAGTTAATGCACTAGAAGAATTACTTCGGCTAATTAGCCAGTCACAAATTGCTGATGTATCGGCAATTACTGAAATAATTAAAACGCTACAAACAATTTTAGAAGGTGAAGTTTCTTTAATAGACGATATAGTCACTAGAACAGCAGAACATCCTGCATTGCTGCATTTTAATGATGAGGATGATGAGCTAAATTTTGAAGCAGAAGATCCTTTTGACGAGTTAGAAATAAATGATGATGTATTAGATGAAATTGTTAGTAATATTGATAATTCTTTAGATTCTGTAGTTCAAGTAGGGGCAAGCCTTCAAACAGCAATTTCTGGAGAAGCAGACTATCACCTTCAAGCAGATGACAAGCAATTAAAAGACCTTTTTGCTAATTTAGTAGCTAGTTATACTCAACCAATAAAAGGATTTCTTAAAGAACTTAGAGACGGTCATGCTTCTAAGGAATGGATAGATTTATGTAAACCATCTTTAGAGCTAATAGACAATGCTGCTTTTTCAATGAATTATAAAGAATTAAGTCAAACTTTAAGTAGTTTTTCTAGTCTTCTATTTTCTATTAAAAATAGCTCTGATCGTTTGATTAGTGGAGAAAAGAAAAAAGAAATTTTAGCAATCTATGACCAATTAATAACTTGTCTACCTCAAGCTTTTTCGTTAGAAGATGATGTTTTAGCAGCAATTTCTTCTTCCCGCGAAGGTTTAATAATTCAATCTATCTTAAAACAAGTTAAAAATGTTGGTGCAACGACGGTTAGAAAACTATTTGCGGCTGGCTTAACTACGCTAAATCAATATTATCAAGCTGGCCCTTCAGAACTTGCACTATTAGCTAATATCCGTCCTTGGCTAGCTGAACGTATTTGCGAGCAGTTTCATCAATACCAAAAAGAAAATCTACAAACTGATGTAAATTTATATAAGAAAAAGCTATTTCATTTAATAGAAGTATTAAAACGTCAGCAATTCCTTTTTAAGAAAGCAACTTTAGAAGAATGGTATTCACAACAAGAATCAGACGAAAAAAAACAGCGTCGTAGAAATAGGCAACAAGTAATGTGGCAAATTAATTTAGCCTTAGCCGAAGAAGGTTCACCATCAGCAATGTCACTTCTAAAAGAGCTTAGAAAACTAGTTTTTGAACGTCGTATTGAACGTTTAGAGAAACATTTAGCAGAATTATAATTTTAGTTTGGAGGGCTTATGTCTGAATACAGCAAAATACTTTATAAATCCGAACAGCATTTAGCTCAAATTATCTTAAATCGTCCTGAAAAACGAAATGCTTTAGATGACACCATAGTTGCAGAAATCAAATTAGCCTTAAAAGTAGCTAATGAAAGTCCAGATGTCCGAGTAGTTGCAATAGAAGGTGCTGGAAGCGATTTTTGTTCTGGAGCAGATCTTTCTGTGCTACAAAAAATTGCTCGTAGCTCAATTATAGAAAATTTAGAAGACACTGCCCTTTTAATGGAATTATTTGTGCAGATCCGCAATTTAGCCAAACCTGTAGTTGCTGTTGTGCGGGGTCGGGCATTGGCTGGTGGATGCGGGCTAGCAACAGCTTGTGACTTAATTTTAGCTAATGAAAGTGCGCAATTTGGTTATCCAGAAGTTAAGATTGGTTTTATCCCTGCAATGGTAATGGCTATTTTACGCCGTTCTGTTAGCGAAAAACGAGCATTTGAGCTAATTACTAGTGGTGAGCCAATTTCAGCAAAAGAAGCTGAAAGAATTGGGCTAATTAACCAGGTTTATTTAGACAGTGAATTTGATAGCAAAGCAGCCGATTATTTAATTTCCTTAACTCGTAAAAGCACTTCTGCAATGTTTTTAACTAAAAGATTGCTTTATCAGATGGATGGGATGAGTTATGAAACAGCCTTAAAATCTGGAATGGATGCCAACACAATTTGCCGAATGACTGAAGATTGCCAACAAGGTATTTCTAAATTCCTTAAGAAATAAGCATATATGACTACAAACATAAAACCAGGTCTATTTGGTATTAAAAATTCTAATAGAGATTTCTCTTTACCAGAAAGTTGGGGAAAAAATCAGTTTAACAATTCCTTTCCAATAGCATTGACTTGTTATATGGCATCAAAAAAAGTAGATCCAATATATCTAGTTTTAGAAGAAGATCTATCAATCACACATCAATTAATAACGGTGGAAAAGCTTTTTGGTCTACCTTATAACGATAATAATTTATTCTTTAGTTTTGAAGAAAGTTTTACACCTTATGCAGATTTAGTAATAGGGCCTTACCTAGAGCAGATTTAGTAACACGAAATTCTGCAACAAAAAATAAAGACTGTTTAGCAGCATTTGAAATAAAATTAACTGCATTGCCTGACAACTCAACTTGTGAAGTTGATGATGATAGCTTTTATGGATGTGAAATAGTAGTTAGACCAGACACAATAGTTTATGTAGCCCTTGCAATAGCAAAACTTTTCATAAACAAAAAAGAAGAGCTAAAAGCAATTACATCTTTAACTTGCTCCAAAATTAATAGTTGGGATGACGCAGACAGTGTGCGCCCTAATATGGCTAACTTTATACAAACAATTGATACAATAATAAAAACAAATATCCAAAGCCAAACCCCTTTGTTATTACAACCTATCTGGAAAACTCAAGGAAAAAAAGGAATTTTATCAAAAGAATGTTTTGATATGTTTATATGGTCTGATTTTGCTATTACACGATTATTTATTGATCAGGCAACAAACAAAACTAGTGCTTTTACTCGTATGGAAAGGGCTGTTGTTTGGTTAATAAAAATGTTAGATGATTTTGCCAATTCAGGAAAAATAAATGCAGATTTAGTAACTAGCCAACTAACTTACAATACACGCAATGACAAGGCTTTTGCTGTTAGTGGAAAAATAACTAATCCATATATGAAAAGTTCATCTCTAACAAAGCCCCGCATATCAAAATATGCGGTTAAAGAAATAATACTGGGTGGCGCACAAGATTATTTAAGCCCTGAAAGAAGACTCGACGCAATTATACTTAATTCACCTAATTTATTTGATTAAATAATTATGAGAACTATTGATTTATTTGCAGGCTGTGGTGGTATGTCGCTTGGATTCCAAAATGCCGGACTTCAGATAGTAGCAGCGTTTGATAATTGGCAACCCGCAATTAACACTTACACAAAAAATTTCACGCATTCTATATATAACTACGACTTAGAAAAATATGAGCCGTTATGTAGCATTTTCAAAAATCTTTCTCCAGAAATAATTATAGGTGGCCTCTATTCAAGATTTTTCTTCTGCTGGAAAACGTGATGAAACTTTAGGCCGAGCAAATTTGACAATTTCATTTGCAGAAATTGTTTCTAAAGTAAAACCTAAATGGTTTGTAATGGAAAATGTTAGTCGTGCCGAAAAAAGCCTGACACTAATAAAAGCAAAAGAAATTCTAATAAAAGCTGATTATGGTTTAAGCCAAATAATACTAGATGCTAGTTTATGTGGTGTGCCACAGGAAAGAAAAAGATTGTTTTTGATTGGACAGTTAAATGGACAGGATAATCAACTAATACCCTATTTAAATAACTACTTAGCTCCAAATCCTCTAACAATACGGGACTATTTAGGAAGTAAAATAGATATAGAATATTATTATAGGCATCCAAGAAGTTACAAAAGACGGGGTGTATTTAGTATAGATGAACCAAGTCCAACAATACGGGGTGTTAATAGACCTATACCTAAAGGATATTTAGGACATCCAGGAGATCCAATCAAAGAAATTAATGGATTACGTCCTCTTACTACAAAAGAAAGAAGTCTAATCCAAACATTTCCAGAAAATTTTGTATTTATAGGAAATAAATCAGAAATAGAACAGTTAATAGGAAATGCTGTGCCTGTAAAACTAGCAGAATATGTAGCAAGATGTATAGCAGAATTCTCAAATATAAAAACTCAATATTTACAAAACCTAACAAAAAAACCCTTACAACTTAGTTTATTTTGAAATTTTCATAAATTTGGCAGGTTTAAGACAACCCTAACCGCAATTTTCTAACTCATAGTTAAAACCAAACAAAATAAGGATAACTATTTCTAATGCGGATTTTCCTCTACCTATTATTCTGTGTATGTTGTTTTTTTAGTTTTAAGACTACAACTTTCGCGCAAGTGCAACATTCCGGTTGGTTAGGATCATTTAACACAATCAAACTTAATGATAAATTTAGCCTTCATGCTGAAGGTCAATTACGTATAACCGATAATGCAGATCAAGTTCAAACCATAATACTGAGACCTGGCCTTAACTACCACATAAATGAAAGCTTAGCTGTAACTGCTGGTTATGCTTTTATTCCAAATAGCAGAACTATTGGAAAAACTGCTGATTTACTTTCTGAACATAGAATTTGGCAACAACTACTTTATAATCAAAAAATGGGCAATGTTTCTGTTGCGCATCGTCTGCGTCTTGAACAACGTTTTATTCCTAAAGCAAGGCTTGTAGGCAATGAGCTAGATACTAATGGTTATGATGAAGCTTATCGCTTACGCTATTTTATTAGAAATATAGTTCCTTTAGTAAAACAAGAAAAATTTAATAAAGGTTGGTTTGTTGCCTTGCAAAATGAAGTATTTCTTAATATAGGTGATAAGTCTGCTGTTAATGGTCGAGTTTTTGACCAAAACCGTATATATGGGGCAATTGGTTATCGAGTGTCAAATAAATTTGATGTAGAAGCAGGTTATCTTAATCAATATAGTAAAACTAGAAGTTCATTTACCAATAATCATGCTTTTCAAATAGCTTTTTATAGAAAGTTCTAAGTAAGTTTATTTACATTATAGTTTTTTCATCTTTTGTTACAGAACTTAAAAATATAATGGAAGCTTGTGTTGATCATTAAAATTAATAACATCAGCTAAAGTATATTTATCTAAAGTAGCTAAAAAAGCTTCTTTTGCTTGATATAGCATTGATTTTAATCCACATACTGACACTATAGAACAAGTATTGTTTTCCTTGTCAAAACATTCCACTAAATGAAAGTTGGGTTCTGTATGACGCACTACATCCCCTATTATTATATCTTTAGGATCTCGTGCTAGTTTGATGCCTCCTTTACGTCCAGCATATAAGTTAATAAATCCATGTCGGTTAAGTGTTTGTGCAACTCTTACTAAATGATTTTTGGAAATGCCATAAGCGTTACTAATTTCTTCTGTTGAAACTAGACGATCAGAGTTAATAGTTAAGTAAATTAACATTCTTAAAGAATAATCTGAATGGTAAGTAAGTTGCATAACACTCCAAAAATTTTTGTTTTTATCTAAAGCTAATAATTAGATTATTAACAAAAATTTTTTGGAGTTACCACATAAAAATCCTTATCTAAACTTAATTAGTTAGCACTAGCAAAAAAAGCATCTGAAAAAATATCTTTTGATGATACACCAGCAAGAAAAACTTGTTTTTTCAGTGAATTAACTAACTCTGGATGACCACATAAAAAAGCCCGCCAACCTTTTAATTTTGGAATATGCTTAAAAACTAGCTTATTTATTGCGCCTACTTCCACAATATTATCCGTTTCACCCTGTAAAACAGATGGATGATAATAAAAATGAGAGTATTGTTTGCTAAGAAAAGATAACTCATTTTTCAAGTATATTCCTTCGTGCTTCAATGCCCCGTGAAAGAGATGTATTTCCCCATCATGACCTTGTTTTAGAGCATCTTGTAAAATGCCGTATAAAGGTGCTAACCCTGTTCCCGTTCCTACCATTAAAAGAGGCTGTTGTTTATTGTTATTTAAATAAAAACAATCTCCTTTGGGGCCTTGGATATATAGTTTTTCTCCTATTTTTGCTTGAGAACTTAACCATCCACTCATTTGACCATTAGCAATTAAACGAATATGTAAAGCTAAATAACCATCTGAAGGGAGGCTAGCAATAGAGTAAGGACGTGCTAAACCATCCTCTCTAATTAAATTAATAAATTGCCCTGCTTGAAAAAGAAATTCATCCTCATATTTTAACTTTAGGCATAAAACATCTTGATTAAGCATTTCTTTATCTGCAATGTAAGCAGGAATTTGCAGATCAGAAGAAACAATAGTTAAATCTTCCTGCGGACGATAAACACAAGATAAAAAATAGCCTTGCGTTTTTAATGTTTCTTTTAATCCTTGTTGTGCTTCTTTTGGTAAGCAAGCTTTGTCTGCTTTTAATATACAAGATTGGCAAACTCCTGCACGACAAGCATTTGTGACTTTTACACCTTTTTTTAATAAAGTCTCTAATACAGTTTCATTTGCTTCAACTGAAAAGATTTCATCCCTGTAATTAATAGTAGCCATTAATTAATTTTCTCCTAGCAGATTATTTAGCAAAATGTAGAAGCACTAACGGGAAAGCACATCATTACGAGTGCTTTCAGCAGTCGTAATTACTTGATTAACAAAATGTTGTGGGACGTTTAATTCTGTTAATGTTTCGGCCAAAAGTTCTAGCACTACATCAACGTGCTTATCATTTAAGCCTTTAGATAAAAGGTGTGCATGGCCCTCTCTCATACTTTTTCCTGTATATTCGTTTGGCCCTCCTAAAACCATAGTTAAAAATCCTGCTTGTTTTGCCATTTGTTTATCCATATCTATATCATCAAAAAAATGACAAATTCGTTCGTCTGTTAATACTTTGCGATAGAAATTTTCTACAGCTACATTTACTGCATCTTTACCACCTATTTGTTCATAAATACTAAGATTATCAGACATATAAAGGCACTCCATAATTGTATTTTCTTAAAATTAATAAAAGTTGCATATAAAATACATATTTTATTTTTACACGTCAACGATAAAAAGGAGAAAATATGCAAATAAAATACATATTTTATTTTGAGGGATTTTAGAAAATACTATTTATTTTCAATAAAGTTAGTATTTTCAGTAAATTAGTATTTAATTTCTAAGGTAGTTAACAACTTAGGTTTGTAATAGGTTATTGCCATATATTTTGCAACTTGATGCTTTGAGCATTCGTTTCAGTTTTTTTCTTATTTTGCTAGAAGGCAAAGAATTTACTATTAGAGGTGTAAGATGAGTATTATTAATAATTTAGAAGTAGAAGAATTTAGCTTACCTGGTTTAGTTCATAAAACAATTTGTGGCCAGCTTTTGGAGTAAATAATTTTGAAGTTTGGCTACAAACAATTTCTCCAAAAGCTGAAACTCCTGTTCATAAGATGATTGTGATGAAATGATACTTGTATTAAAAGGAAATGAACCTTTATTTTAGAAGATAAAACTAGTTATTTTGGCCCTAATTCAACTTTAGTTATTCCACCTAATGCAGTTCATCAAATTATCAATTCAGGTGATGAAGAAATGCAGTTAGTAGCAACTTTAAGCGTCCCTAATGTCCAAGTTTTAACTTCTAATAACCAACCTATTCCACTTCCTTGGCAAAATTAATATTAAATACTAGTAGTTATTTAACTTAAATAATTCCAAATGCCCCACTACCGGATGAAAGATTGCGGCTTTTTCTCCAAGCCGCAAGTTGTCCAGCATGATTTCCCTCATGAAATAATAAATAATGAAGTGTATGTCCAATAGTAGGTTGAACAGCCGCAAAATGTGGATCTGGAGTTGGTTTAGCTAAATCTTTGCTAGTTAAATTTCCAATTACTTCCTTACGTATTTTCTCTGTTTCTATAAGTTGCTCAATTAGTTGTTCTTTTGAGTGATATATATTTTTATCAGAACTAGGTGCTTTACCAGGTGCATAAATTTCCCACCATCCTTTAGGCATTTGCAGCGCGTTAGGAGATTCTAAAGCACCCAACATCATACAATCAGCTAAAAATAGGTGTCCTAAAGTCCAAGCAGGATGATTTTCTCCTGCTACAGATTGTTGATACATTTGTTCTTCTGTTAAATCTGCTACTAAATTTAATGTTTGCTGTCGTGCTTTGCTTAATGACCAGACTAATAAATCCATATTTACTCCATTTTAATAAGTTATAAGTTAGTGTTGCGATCTTATTCTGATTAACTTATGGCGTAAATGACATAGATACAACAATTTCTGCCATTATAATTTTATTTATGCTACAGTTATTTGTACTTTGTTTATTTAGAGGAAAACAAATGAGTAGATCAAAAAAACGTATAGTATTTTTAGCTATCCAACCAATTATGGAGCTAGATTTAATTGGCCCTTTAAGTGTCTTTCAATGCGCTAATTATTTGCTTGAGTCTGAAGGAAAACCAGCCATTTATAAAACAGAGGTTTTTAATGCAGGAAAAGAAAGCGTTATTAGGGGTGATTGTGGATTGTCTTTTAATGTTGATAAACAGTTAACAGACTTAACAGAAGCAACAATTGCTTTAGAGCCAATAGATACATTATTGATTATTGGTGGTTCAGGTAGCCTTACAGTACAACCCTTAGATGATATAGCTTTATGGTTAAAGCAAATAAGCCCTAAAATAAGGCGTATAGGTTCTATTTGCACAGGAGCATTTGTTTTAGCTTCAGCAGGATTATTAAACAACCGTCGTGCTACAACTCATTGGAATTATTGCTCTAAATTATCAGCTAAATATCCTGAAATAGAAGTAGATAGCAATTCTATTTTTGTTCGAGATGGAAATATTTATACCTCTGCTGGTGTTACAACTGGAATGGATTTAGCAATGGATTTAGTAGAAGAAGATTTAGACCCAACTATAGCCCTAAATATTGCCCGTGCTTTAGTAATTTTCTTACGTCGTCCAGGTGGACAAAGCCAATTTAGCGTTACTTTGCAAAATTCTGCACCACAGCGGGATAATTTACGTCAGTTACCTGCTTGGATTTTAGAACATATTTCCGAACCTTTGCCAATAGAAGTTTTAGCTAGTCAAGCGGCTATGAGTTTACGTCATTTTGCACGTATTTTTGCTAGTGAATTTGGGATGACACCAGCGCGTTATGTTTTACATCAACGGGTTGAAACAGCACGACGAACTTTAGCTAAAACCAAATTAAGCCAAAAAGAAATTGCCTTAAAATGTGGTTTTGGCAATATTGAGCATATGCGCCGCGCTTTTTTAAGAGTTTTAGGAGTTCCCCCAACTACTTATAAAAAACATTTTTATGAAAATTAGAGATCTTCTATTTACATTTAGCAAATATAGTAGAGTAGTTTTCAGGTATAGCAACAGGTGTAAAACTATCCATTGAGACAGCAACAACTGTGATTTGAGCAAGAAAATACTCTTTGCCTTCTCCATTTTTACCAGAATAAGAAAAAATAACCGAACTTTTACCTATACGAGTTACAATAATTTCAACTATTAATTCATCTCCATAATGAATTGGGTGAAAAAAGTTTGTTGAAGCATTAACAGTAGGAAAACCTAATCGTTCATCTTTTAAGAGTTTTGGATAGGGAATGCCTACAAATTCTGTAAAAAATCGCTCAAAAGCAATATGACAATAATGAAAAATAATTGGATAGTAGACAATGTGAGCAGGGTCTACATCTCAAAAGTTAACAGTGATATTAGTTTTATAGCTCATAACTTTGAGCTTAAAAGCTTATCCCTTTCTTGGCAATTGCTCTTATCCTCATTTAACCCAAAATTAATCTAAGCTAACTATTGAACACATTTCATATAAACGCGAACTAATAGCAGGACTAATAGCTTGAGAAAACTCTTTTTCATTTAATCTAGTAGTAATCACTATGGGCAATATATTACGGTAGCGATGATTAATTATATATTCTAAATTATCTTTTTGTGATTCTGAGTAGCTAGAAGTTAAATCATCTATGATTAATAAAGATGCCTTACAGGTATTTTCTAGCAAATAATTTTGTTCTTTTGAAAAAAATCCTTCTACAGGTTCTAATTGTTTAAGTAATTCTGTGGTATCAGCAAATCTAGGGTAAATTTTTCCTTCTAAAAGTAAAGCACGAATTAAAGAAATAGCTAAATGAGTCTTACCGTTAGGTTTATCACTAGTTAAAATTAATCCTGCTTTTGTGCAAGATACTGTTTTTGCAAGTTTTTGAACAATTTGTTTTGCTTGATTTTCTGTTAAGTTAGTTGGCATATAATTAGCAAAACTACAATGTTGATAACGAGCCGGCACACCTTGAGCTAATAGTTTACTATCTAAATGAAAAGGGGCTAAACAACGCCTAACAACACCTGTTTGTGCTTCTTTTTGCCAATTAGTACCAAAACAGACTGGACAATTTACTTGTGTTTCTAAATTAGGGATAATTTCTTTTAATATTGCAGTCATTACCACTTACCCCCATATCAATAAAAAATAATTCATAATTACGGCGTATTGTAAGTGAAATATCAGCGAATCACAAGATATTTTTACGGAAAACCTTTATAAAAATTTAGGCAGGATTTTTTATTGCAAATTTTGTTAAACAATTTTTGCAAAGACAGCTTTTATAATTACTTTGTAGCTCTTTAAGAGTTTCTTTAGAGAGTTTTATCTTTGTACACCAGCAACCAAAAATGGATGCTCCACAAGTAAAAAGCTTTCCGCAAATTTCACATTTTTGAGGATCTTTTAAAGTAGGAGAAACATAGCCGATAAATTTTCTTAGACTCATAGCACTTTCACTAGTATTTACTAAGGGGGAACATAGATTTTTCTACATTCCCCGTAAACGGCTAACCTTTAACTAAATCTCCATAGCTATCTGGACGACGATCTCGGTAAAATTGCCAAATATTACGAACTTCTCGAATTTTATCTAAGTCTAGTTCAGCTACAACAAGTTCATCTTTATCTCGGCTTGCAGTAGCTAAAAATTGACCGCGAGGGTCACAAAAATAGCTTTGACCATAAAATTCACCTATTCGCCAAGGGTCTTCATAACCTACACGATTGATTGCACCTACAAAGTAGGCATTAGCAACCGCATGTGCAGGTTGTTCTAGCTTCCAAAGATATTCTGAAAGACCAGCAACAGTAGCAGAAGGGTTAAAAACTATTTCAGCACCATTTAAGCCCAAAGCGCGCGCACCTTCTGGAAAATGTCGGTCATAACAAATATAAACACCTACATTAGCATACTGAGTCTTAAAAACTGGATAGCCCAGATTTCCTGGGCGAAAATAGAATTTTTCCCAAAAACCTGGGGCGCAATGTGGGATATGATGTTTTCGGTATTTGCCTAAATAAGTCCCATCAGCATCAACTACAGCAGCAGTGTTATAGTAAACTCCCGTAGTTTCTTCTTCATAAATTGGAACTACAATAACCATTTGGTAGCGTTTAGCATATTCCTGCATTAATTTTGTAGTTGGGCCATCTGGAATATATTCTGTTGAATCATACCAACGGGTAGTTTGTTCAGCACAAAAATAAGGGCCAGTGAATATTTCTTGCATACAGAGGATTTGAACACCTTCGCTAGCTGCTTGATCAATAAATTTAAGATGTTTTTCAATATTAGCTTCACGAATCACCGTCAAATTTTCACTTGTGCTACAAGCATGAGAGGCTTGGATCAAACCACATTTAACAATTCTGGGCATATAAACTTTTCTCCTTAAACAAAGTTTTTAATCAATATTTATTTTGGCGAGTTAAACAAGCCTCGTTTTAGAAATTGACCATCGCCAGGACTACCAATATAAAGCCCTTCTTCAATGACTACTTTGCCACGAGATAACACAGTTTTAGCAACACCCCGGACTTTTGTTCCTTCATAACAACTATAATCAACATTCATATGATGGCTTTGTGCGCTGATGATTATTTCTTCATTGGGGTCAAAAATAACTATATCGGCATCTGATCCAACAGCAATTGTTCCTTTACGTGGGAAAAGTCCAAAGATTTTTGCTGCTGCGGTGGAAGTAATTTCAACAAAACGATTTACATTAATTCGTCCGCTAACTACACCGCCATTAAAGATTAAACTCATACGGTTTTCTACGCCAGGGCCACCATTAGGTATTTTAGAAAAATCATCTCGGCCTAGTTCTTTTTGTTCCTTGAAGCAAAATGGGCAATGGTCAGTAGAAATTACTTGTAGATCATTAAATTTAAGACCTTGCCAGAGTTTTTCTTGATTTTCTTTGCCTCTAAGTGGCGGAGTCATAACATATTTAGAGCCTTCAAAATTTTCTTGATCATAATAACTATCATCTAAAAATAAATACTGTGGACAAGTTTCAGCATAAGCAGGTATTCCATTATCTCGGCCTTCTACAACTTTTCGCAGCGCGTCATAACAACTAAGGTGTACTATGTAAACAGGAGCATTTGCCATTTCAGCTAGAGCAATTGCACGTCCTGTGCCTTCGGCCTCGGCTTTAGTTGGGCGGGTGAGTGCGTGATATTTTGGTGCTGTTCGGCCTTCGGCTAAGGCTCGTTTTACTAAAACATCAATAACAACGCCATTTTCCGCGTGCATACAAATTAATCCGCCAGCCTCACTAGCTGTAGTCATAGCCTTAAAAATAGTTCCATCATCAACTAAAAAGACTCCTGGATAAGCCATAAAAAGCTTAAAACTTGTTACACCTTGTCTAATTAAGTCTTTTATTTCTGGGAGTCGGCTATCTGGTAGATCTGTACAAATTAAATGAAAAGCGTAATCTATTGCGGCTTTACCTTCTGCTTTAGCAAACCAAACATCTAAGGCTTGGTTAAGTGCTTGGCCCTGGTATTGCACAGCAAAATCAATAATTGTAGTTGTGCCACCAAAAGCAGCAGCAATTGTGCCTGTACGAAAATCATCTGACGAAGAAGTCCCACCAAAAGGTAAATCCATATGTGTATGAGGATCTATACCACCAGGTATAACATAACGACCATTAGCATCTATTACTTTATCTGCTGCTAGATCAATACTTCGGGCAATCATAGTAATTGTTCCATCTTCAATCAATAAATCAGCATTATAATCATCTACGGCAGTAATAATTCGACCGTTTTTAATTAATGTTTTCATCAAACCTCCTCAAAATTTGGCAAAATGCCGCTAAGGTTACTTTTAATATAGAATAAATATTGAGATAAAACTGAATAAAAAAGGTAAAACTCTTTGCTTCTAGCGTAGGTTGAGAATAATATCACATTTTATTGTCTATAGTGATTTATTGGTCAAGTTTTGTTTCTAATAAAAATCAACTAAAAATTATGGAAGAAGACGTTCTAGAAAAATTATTAACAAAATTAATTGGATTATCTGAATTTGGCGCGTTGCGTTGGCATTTTGCTGGAGATGTTAGCAAAGCTTATGTTACGGTTTATCGTGATTCCCGCTTAAAATTAACTGATAAAATGCTGGATATCACAGAATTAGAAGGAGATACCGTCCGGTTAGATTCACGTCTGCATCAAGAACCAATAACAACATTACTAGCAAATTTATATAAAGCAGCACAAGAATCTTCAGGGCGATTTCGTACAGGCGCAGTAAAACAAGTTTCTAGTATATCGTTAGTTACAGCCTGTCAAAAACTCCTAGATGAAAATGCTGGTGTAGGACTTTCTAATTGTCTAGTTTGTAATACTAAATTTGATCCAAGTAAATCCTATAATCATATTACTCATAAAGATGAGCTAACTAGTAAAAGATTTTATATTTGCCAGGACTGTGTAGGTAAGCTTGGTTTAGCACAAGCACAGGCACAAATGGAAAAACACATTCGCACCTCACGCAACAGCGATGAAGCCATTATGGGTGATACAAATCCTGGGTTATCAAAAAACCCTGTAAATAAAATAGAGATGACAACCGAAAATTAACCTTGTTTTAAGTTAAGGAGAGCTAAAATGGCTAGCGATATTAATGTTCAAGATAATTTTTTAGAAAAAGCAAAAAATGAAAAAATTCCTGTAGCAGTAAATTTTGGAAAAATAAAAATGATAGGAATAATCAAGTGTTATGACCAATTTTCAATTACACTTGAGTCAAACGGCCAAGATCAAATGGTCTATAAACAAGGAATTAACTATATAGGAATGCAAAAGCCAAAAAGACCCTTTAGGCCGCGTCCAGGTGGCTTTAAGCCTAGAGATGGTCAAGATGCTAGTTCAGGTGATGCACCTAGAAGACCTTTTACTCCTCGTCCAGGTGGTTTTAGACCTAGAGAAGATAGTTCAAGTGATGATAGAAGGTCTTTTACTCCTCGTCCACGACCTTCAGACACTGAAGATTCAAGACCACCTGATTCTTACCAACATAGAAGTCCTAGAGAAGATTCCCAAAGCTTTTCTGAAAATAGATCTGAAAATAGATTTGATTCATCAAAAAACAAAACTTTTCGTGTGCAAAAACCTCCTAAAAAATACTAGTTGTCAAATTTATCTAAATTTAATCAAATAAAGGAAGCAATAAAACTTTGCTTCCTTTATTGTTTATATTCTCTACCAATTAAAATTTTATATCGTATTTTTGTCTTGATTATATTAAATACTGTGATTTATTATAATTAGCATTAGCTATATGAAGTATTACTTTAACTAATAAAAATAGTTGTTAAGTTTAATATTTTTCCAAAACAATAAAAATATTATAATTTTTTATTCTAGTTTTGAGGTAGTCAGGTGAGACAATCTTTAGAACATCCTGATCCAACATATACCCGTTTAGTGGAAGAATATTCCCGTTTTATTACTATTCCATCAGAAAAATTAAAATTCCTTCGTAACACTCTTAGTAAATATCCTAATTCACCTCTTACAGATCGTTTTATTTGGTTAAAACAATTAACTTTCCGTAAAGCAATACTAGAAGAGCTACTACAGTTTTTACCTGCTGATAGTCCTAAACCTCGTGAACTAGCATTAGTCTATTGGTTATATCGTGTTCGTTATCCAGTTTTTTTAGTTAGTACGCTGGCTATTACAATAACTACTATAATGTTAGGCCAAATTGTTTATCAAAATGCTCGTGAAGCAGGAATTTTTGACTTAAATTTACAAGTTGGCAAACCTGAAGCTAAAGTAATAGTAGTTACTTCACCTGTTCCTGTAGCAATCAATGGTGACGGGCCTATTAATCAACCGGAAAATTCTGACAAAATAGAAAGTTTTACATTATCCGACGTTTGGTTAGTAGAAAAAAATGATAATTATGAGCAATATAGTAATGGGGGAAGAATTTTAATCCAATATGAAACAGAGACAGAAGAGCGCAATTTTTTTGCATTAAGCCGTAAAGCTCCAAAAAAGAAAGTCGCTCTACCTTTTGATGTAAAACAAGCTATTTTTTATCCAGAAGAAAAGAAAAATCCTGTAGGTATTCTATATCATGTAACTCAAAGTGACCTACTTCCATTTGAACCAACCTATAACAGTAGGTTAAAGGGAAAATCTTCTAATTTGATTCAATATGTAAAAGAAGAAAAACTTTATAATTATGTTATAGATAGATTTGGTCAAATTTACCGAGTTGTGCGTGACCAACATTATGCTAATCATTCGGGTAACTCTATTTGGGGAGATGATGAAGCAGTTTATGTAAGACTTAATCATAGTTTTATTGGGGTAGCTTTTGAAGGTAATTGGTCAGCAAATGTCAAGCTTAATCCAGAAGATATTAATGAAGCTCAAATCTATGCTTGTAAATTACTTACACAGATACTTCGTAGTAAATACAAAATTAAAGCTAATAATTGTATAACTCATGGACAGGTTTCTATTAACCCATCAGACTACTTAATTGGCTTCCATTTAGACTGGGCTATAGGTTTTCCTTATGCAAGTTGTGGATTAAATGATAATTACCAATTGATCCCTCCTAGTATTACTGAATTTGGGTTTAAGTATGATAGAGGTTTTCAAACAGCTATTGGTGGTAAACTCTGGCCCGGAATTGAGCTAGCAGAAGCGCGATTGAAAGCTAAAGCTAACGATTTAGGTATACCTACAGAAGAGTTAAGAAAACAGCTTCAAGGTGATTTTACACTTTATCTAAATTGGATTAATAAGATGCGTGATTTTACTTCAGGAAAAGAAATAGACAAAGAAAAACCTATTCGACTTTTTGCAGATTAATTGATATCTATAACTATTAATTCCTTACATATAATTTTTTAAGTCAATTGTTGTAACTACCCTTAATTCTTCTTTCTCTAAAATTTATATTTGACTTCGCACAAAAAAGTTTTTACTGTTATTACCACTACATTTTAAATCTTAACGAAAAATTAACAGCCCTTTGGAATTTTAATAAAGTATAATTAGACTTTTACTAAAAATCCAAAACCTTAATGTAAATTTTAACTTAAATGTCACCAATTATTGATCTTGTAAACTACTTACATAATAACGCTAGTGCAACACAATTGCGCTATTTAGGCTATTTAGTTACATTTGGTGGGGTCGCTGTAGTAACTGCATTTTATAGTGTTGTGTTTCCTGCTGTGGGCCCGGCAACAATTG
This sequence comes from Blastocatellia bacterium, assembly GCA_016713405.1. NCBI lineage: Bacteria > Pseudomonadati > Acidobacteriota > Blastocatellia > Blastocatellia bacterium. The sequence continues at coordinate 481,053 of JADJPF010000004.1, read as the reverse complement.
CTTTAAGTTTATTACTTGTAGTCTTAACTACTTCTATTATTAGTGGCTTAACATTTGGAATTATCTCATCAATACTTAGTGTGTTTTCTTATTACTATTTATTTCTTTATAATGGGAAATTCTTAGTTTCTGAAGCACAAAGTTGGATAGATTTTTCGGTTTTTTAGTAACGGCTGTTATCACAAGTCAGCTATCATCTGCCTTACGTAAACGTGCTTATGAGGCAGAAAGCCGCCGAGAAGAAGTATTAAAGCTTTATCAGCTTAGTAAAGAGATATTAGCAACATCTGATTCTGTCACGGCTGTTTCTTCTATAGCAAAACAAGTAAAGGAAATTTTTAAATTTAAGTATTGTGCAATTTTCCTTCAAGAAGAAAACAATGATGATTGGCAAAAATTAGACGCGCGTTCAGATTCTTCAAGCATAAGAACTTTTACTCCATTAAAGCAAATTGTGGATGAAGTAAATACAACTAATGAACCTGTATCTAGTACCTATATTTCAAAAAATAAAAAGAGTATAAAAAAACCAACTAACAAAACTTTGTATATTCCAATAAAAGTTGCTGACAGTGTTAAAGGCGTAATGGTATTAGTTTCTGATATGCCAGAGCGGGCAACAATTGATGCTATAGTTGGTTTAGTAGCTTTAGCCTTGGAACGGGCGCATTTTTTACAAGAAGTTAGTCGTGCTGAAGCCTTGCGTGAAAGTGATAAATTAAAAACAGCTATTCTTGCTTCTGTTTCTCATAGTTTAAGAACTCCTTTAACCTCTATTCGTGCCTCTGTTGATAATCTTTTACAAGATGATATTGAATGGGAAAAAGATATGTTAAAAGAGTTTCACCTAATTATTAGTGAAGAAACTTATCGCTTAACAAAAATTGTACGTAACTTGTTGGAAATGGCACGTATTGAAGGAGATAGTGTAAAACCAAATAAACAATTTATTCCATTAAAAGAAATTGTTGAAGAAGTTTTAGAACGTTGTTCTGTAGTAACCCGAAATCATAAAGTAATAGTAGATATTGCAGACAAATTACCTGAAATCCAAGTAGATATAGCCATGATTGCAGAGGTATTAACTAATCTAGTAGAAAATGCCGCTAAATATAGCCCTGAAGGAAAAGAAATTAAGATTACTGCTTTAGAGAAAAACAAGGAAATAATAATAGCTGTTAAAGACCAAGGAATTGGTATTCCTGCTAGTGATTTGAGTCATGTTTTTGATAAATTTTTTCGTGGAAGTCAAAGCCAGTATTGTGAAGGTACTGGTATGGGTTTAGCTATTGCTAAAGGAATTATTGAAGTTCATAACGGCAAAATTTGGGTAGAAGCTGAAGAAGGAAAAACAGCAACTTTTTATTTTTCTCTACCCTTAGCTAAACAACAACTAGCTCAAGCTATTTCAATAAAAGGAGATTTATGAGTCGTAAACCTACAGTTTTAGTAGTTGATGATGAACCACAAATTTTAAGGGTAATGAGTGCAAGCTTGCCACCTAGAGGATATGATGTAAAAGTAGCAACTAATGGCCCGGAAGCACTAAAAATGGTTGAAAAACAAATGCCAGATCTAATTATTTTGGATCTAATTATGCCAGGAATGCTAGGCTTTGAAGTTTGTAAAACTATACGTAAAACTTCTGCTGTACCAATAATTATCCTTTCTGCTAGAGGTGTAGAATTTGATAAAATTGCTGCTCTTGATTTAGGAGCAGATGACTATGTAATTAAGCCTTTTAGCATGGATGAGTTATTAGCACGTATGAGAGCCGTCTTAAGAAGATCTCATAATATTGAAGAAACCGAAGCTGTTTTAAGTGTTGGAGATATAACAATTGATGCTAGTAGCAGGCAAGTTTTAGTTAATGGTAAAGAAGTAAAATTAACCCCAAAAGAATTTGATGTTTTAAGGTATTTAATGAGCAATGCAGGAAAAGTAGTAACCCGTCAAACATTGCTACAAGCAGTTTGGGGGCCAAAATCCTTAGAACAATCCGGCTATTTACGAGTATTTATTAACCAACTAAGGCGCAAGATAGAGCCTGATCCAGAAAACCCTAAGTATATTCTAACTGAGCCATGGATTGGTTATAAGTTTGCAGGTTAAAAATAAGAAAATCTTAGCAAATCTTGCCTATAAAAGTTATTAATATTTTGATAATATTCTAATAATATTTTATTAAACTATCATTAGGCAATTATAAGAAAAAAGCATATAATTTCTCGCAAAAGTTAATATGGAAAACGCAACCTCACACGTTAAATTTAAGCTAATAAAAGAGCGTTATGAAATTAAGGATTTAATTGGACAAGGTGGATCATCTTATGTTTATAAGGCTTTAGATCTTGAAAATAATAAATTTGTTTCTATTAAACTAATAGATTTTTTTGACCAAGAAGATTTAACTATAGACTTAGTTAAAGAAAGATTAAAATTTTTTCGCCGTGAGTATGAGCTACTAAAGCGTGTCTCACATCCTAATATAATCAATATATTTGATTCTGGTATTTATGAATATAAATATCCTTTTATAGTAATGGAATTTGTGGAAGGTAAGACTTTAGATAAAATTATCTCTACTGAAAATTTAACACTTAAACAAATTTGTAGTTTTTTAATCAATTAGCATCAGGACTCCAAGCTATTCATAATCGGGGTATTATTCATCGAGATCTAAATCCAAATAACATTTGGGTAAGTGAAGAACAACAAATTAAGATACTTGATTTTGGGACGGCAAAAATTGTTTATGGAACAAAAGATGATGCTTACCTAAAAACTATTACAACTTCAGGAAAAATAGTAGGAACACTTTATTATTTATCCCCTGAACAATGTAAATATCAAGAACTTGATGAAAGAACAGATATTTATTCTTTAGCAATTACAGTTTATGAAATGTTAAGCGGTCATCCACCATTTAATAATGTTAGCCCTGTTGTGATTGCAATGGGACATATGAGGTTATCACCTCCAACAATTCCCAATCTATCAAATAATATTCAGGAAGTTGTTTTTAAGGCATTAGAAAAAGATCCTACAAAGCGTTTTTCAACAGCTATTGAATTTGCTAACGCTTTTGAAAAAGCTGTTAACCAAACAAATGTTGACTGTATTGATTCAAATATGAACAAAGATAAAAAATTAGATAGCAAAACATCATCATTTTGGCAGACTCTATCTAGTTGGAGGAAAAATGAGTTTGAAGCCAAAAGCTTTTAACAGATTAAAATCCCTTAAATCAACCTCTTCAGGTTTTTCCCTAATTGAGCTACTTATGGTTACAGTAGTTGTCCTTATTCTTTGTTCTTTAGCTACCTTAAACCTTATGTCTGCTAAAATTGCAGCTAATGAAGCTTCTGCTACTGCTACTCTAAAAACGTTTCTCCAAGCAAATTACACCTATTATATATCTAATGATTCGTTTGCCACACCAGGACAACTTGCAGCAGCAGGTTATGTAGGTGAAGAATTTGGCAAAATGGAAGTTTTAAGCTGTGGCAAAACTGTCTTTAACAAAAGTGGTTATGCTTTTGTCATGGTTCCAACAAAACTGGAACGTAGAATTTCTAAGCAAAACAAACCAAGTTCAAATAAAAGCATAGAAAATTCTGTTAAAAATAGTGGTGGCACTAATAATGGTAATAGTGGTGGCACTAATGGTGGTGGCACTAATGGTGGTGGCACTAATAATGGTAATAGTGGTGGTGGAAATAACAGTAGCGAAGAAATTGTTATTTTAGAATATCTTATGGACGCACTTCCTATTTCAGAATTTAAGCCTCATGCCTTTAAGACTGGCATACGTTGGTTTTATATAGACTCAATAACCAATACTCTTTGGACAATAAAAGATCCCAAACGTTTTAGTGCTTGTTCTCCAGGTGAATTTTGTTATGACCTACAAAAACAACAACCAAAATATGAGGATTGTTCCCCAATAAATTAAAATCTATAATAAAATTTTTATACCTATTTTTATTTCTTAACTACATTCTTTTTTACTATTCTTGTATAATCAACAAGTTACTTTATTAAATTCCATAAATTAAATCCCATAAAATCATGAAAGAATGTCCTAAGTGCCTTAACTGCTATGAAGATATACTAATAAATTGTCCTATAGATAATATTGAGCTAAAAGAAGGTATGCCCGGCTCAACTATCCTAGCAGCAAAGTTTCGTATTGAGTCCAGGTTAGGTAGAGGTGGGATGGGAACAGTTTATCGCGCTACTCACCTAGGATTAAGACGAGATGTAGCAATAAAAATTCTTCGTGAAGATAAACCAAAAAGCGGTTTTTTAGAACGTTTCCGCCGTGAAGCAGAAGCTATTGGGCGTATTAAACATCCAAATGTAGTAGATGTAATGGATTTTGGGTTTGTAGAAATTAATAACCAACCCATTGGTTATTTAGTAATGGAATTTTTATCTGGTCAAACACTTCGTAGCCTACTTAAAGAGAAAGGTAAACTGCCATTAAATCAAGCTGTAGAAATAATAACCCAAGTGTGCAATGCCATTAATGCTGCTCACGAGTTAGGTATAATTCATAGAGATCTTAAACCAGAAAATATCTGGCTAGAAAAAGTTGATAGTTATAAAATTAAGGTTCTTGATTTTGGTGTTGCTAAACTACTTGACCGACAAAATATTGATAATAAAGAGAATAAATCCTCAATTCAAGAAAATGAGGAAGATAGCAACCTGTTGATTGAACCAGCAAAGTTAAGCAAAACTTTTGCTCAACTTAGTTCTAAAAGCAAAAAGACTGAATCTAGCGAAGAAAAAAATTCCTCCCAATCCAATAGTAATGCTGATAGAACAGAAACTAATGCAAAAGCTAAAACAAAAGAATTAGGTATAGAAACTGAGCTTTTAAGAGATACTGTTAACCACATAACACAAACTGGTGCAATGATTGGAACATTACCTTATATGTCACCAGAGCAATGTGTTTCTTCCCCAAATATTACTTCTAGCTCTGATATTTATAGTTTAGGCATTATTGCTTATGAGTTATTAGCTGGTAAACGGCCTTTTTCCTCTAAAGGATTTGAACTAGCCGTTCAACATCTAAATGATGAGCCTCCACCAATTAGAGAAGTCGTTTCAAATATACCAAAACAAGTTGAAGATGCTATATTTTTTGCCTTGGCTAAAAAGCCTAATGAACGACCAAAAAGCGCGTTAGAGTTTGCAGATCTATTCTCTGCTTATCTAAGAGAAAAACAGCAGAAAAAAGCACGCATAAAGACTTTCCTAACCTGGAGCCTAACAATTTTTACAATAGTTATAGTTATAACTACTATATATCAAAGTAAATTATTGTTAAGAGAATACTATTATCAAATAACTGCTAGTTTAGGTTGGAAAGTCCCTATAACAATAGTTAAAAGACATTCAGTAGTTAACCTAGTAGATATTAAGTCCCACCAAGAAAAAATCATTGCTTCAACAGAAAGTGAAGAAATAGATGTTTCTGCTTTATCACAACAAAACCCAGGACGCTTTCAAGCTCAGTTTTCTTTAGATAATCAACTATTTATTTTGCATAATTTTAATGAAGATGTAGTAGAGGTGTGGGATTCGCTAAAAAAAGAAAAAATATATCAAATTTCTCAAGATCTATTACCAAATCGACTTGTTGGAGCAAGCTTTTCTTCTAATGGACAATTTATTATTTTAACAGGACTTAATAGAATAAATATTTTAGACACTAAAACAGGAAAACTAATAAATAAAATTACAACCTACCAAAGAAACGATTATCTAGTAACTTTTCCAATAGATCCTAACCAATTTATTTTAGCTTCTATCCAACACCCAGTTTTAGAACAACGTTTAAGTGGAAATTTTTACCCATTAGAAGAAACTAGCTCTTTGCTATCCATCTGGAATATCAGTAGCAGTCAAAAGCTTAAAGAGCTTACCCAACAATTTGGAGAAATAGAATTTATTTACACAGCTAAAGATTTAGCTTTAATACAATGGCATGTATCTGAAAATGAACCTAGCCGACGTGTAGAACTTTGGAATATAAACGGCACTTTATTAGAAAAATGGGATATAACAGGCTTAGGAGGTGCTTCTATTGCCTATGATGCAAGTAAAATAGGGTTTGCTATATCATCTAACAAAATAATAGAGTTTGACTTAAACCTAAAAAAAATAATTCAAGAACATAACATTTCATCAAACACTAAAATCCGCAAAATAGTTTATGACCAAAATAATTTATTAAATATTATTACTAGTAAATATATCAGTGAATTAAATACTAATACAGAATATTATCAACAACAGCCAAACGTAAGTATACTTGATTGGTCTAAAACAAATAATTTAGTTTTAGTAGAAAAATTTATAACCCAAGAAGTTAACTCACAAAAATAAAGTTTTACCTAATATTCATTTCTATTACGTATAATAACCTTGATTAGTAATAACTTCCCTAAAACACGCTAGACTTTTGTTTGGTAGTTCTTTAAACTTTTTCTGTAAATTAATCAAATTATTTGTTTTCAATTAATTTTTAATTAGAAAATCAAGGACATTTACTGTGATAGGCCAAATTATCGGTAATATTTATCAAATAGTAGATAAGTTAGGTGAAGGAGGAATGGGATCTGTTTATAAAGGTTTAGATCTAAATTTACAACGACCAGTAGCAATAAAAGTCCTACGACCAGATCTAGCCAATAATCCTGCTTTAGTTGAGCGTTTTCATAGTGAAGCTATCACATTAGCTAAGTTAAACCACCCAAATATTGCAACTCTCTATAGTTTTATTCCACAAGATAACCAATTTTTTATGATTATGGAATTTGTTGCTGGAGAAACCCTAGCTAAACTTATTGCTAGAGGGGCAATCAATTATAAAGAAGCTATACCCCTTTTTTGTCAAGCATTAGAAGGAATAGGACAAGCTCACCGAGCCGGAATAATTCATCGTGATATAAAACCTGCTAATTTAATGGTAATGACAGAAGACTTTGAAAAAAAAGTCAAAGTGATGGACTTTGGTATTGCTAGAATTTTAGGAACTAATCGCTTGACTAATCCTGGTGGACTAGTAGGAACACTACATTATATGTCCCCAGAACAAATAAAAGGCCAAGATATTGATACTCGTTCAGATATTTATGCACTAGGAATTTTACTATATGAAATGCTTACAGGTAAATTACCTTTTGATGCTAATAGCGAGTATGCTTTGCTTGATATGCATGTTAAGCAACCTCCGCCGCCACTACATTTAGTTAAGCCTGATGTTCCTTTATTAATAGAGGATGCTGTACTTAAAGCAATGGCTAAATCGCCTAATGAGCGTTTTCAAACGGTAGTAGAATTTCGTAATTTTTTACTTAATCAACCTGCTAGTCTTTCTAACATTAGTTCAGGAATAAAAGAAACTAAGCTAGAGAGTATTCCTAGTATTCAAGTAACCAAAATTGAAAATATTCCTATTCTTCAAGAAACTAAAATTGAAGAAACCCCTATTATTGGTGGCACTAGAGTAGAAGAAAATACTAGCTCAACAACTAGAGAAACTCACTTACAAGCAAAAGCAAACACCCAACAAGGTATTAATCAATTAACCAATTCAGATAATCCTTTACATATAAATTCGCCAGCACAAATAAATTATCAATTAGCATTACAAAACCAAAATAAACCTATTCCACCAACTGAAATAGTTAATGGAGCTTATCCAAAACCAGATAATTTCTTAAAACAACATTTAATTAAAATTGTAGCTGGTACAGCTATTATTTTGATTGTTGTAGTAGGTTTAACAGCAAAGTTTTTGATATTCCCTAGTACCATTATTAGTAGTTCCCCAAGCCCAAGTCCAACATCAATAGCAACTGTAGTTACAAAATTGATAACAACTAATCCTGTTGAAAAAGAAGAACTCTTAAGAGTTATTAAGTCAAACCCTACACTACAAGAGCAAATCGTAGAAGAAATTGCTGAATTACAACTTAATTTTGAAATGACTTCAGAAGTTGAACAAGAATTTCTAGTAGCAGGTGCAAACAAAAAAAGTCCCAACAAATAATTTTCCTGGAGGTGGAAATGATCCTAATCCTAAGGTAATAACTCCTAATCCACCCGATAACCTAACTAATAATAACTCCATGGAAACAACCCCTAAACCTAAACCATCTCCAAAACCTCTGGATATAAGACCTATACCAAAGCCTATAGATATGGCTGAAAAGCTACAAAGAAAAAAAGCTTTAGAAAATCGCCTAAAACGTCTTGTTGATGAACTAAGCGAAACTTCAGACCCAGTTAAAAGAGAGCAAATAAGAAAAGAAGTCCAAACAACTAATAGTGAGCTAAACAAATTAAAATAATAGAATGGAGGTAGTTAAATGTTTAACTATAAATCAAATAAACTAAATAAAACTAAAATATTTAGATTTATGCTTACTGTAACCATAATAATTTCAATAATGACATTGAATGCGTTTATGGATGGAGAAAAACCTTTTGATAAAAAAGGTATACTAAATTTAGTAGAAAAACCTCCTATTTTTTCCGATGAAACACTAGTGGAGCGAATTAAAGAGCGAAAAATAGATTTTGAAGTAACTCCTGCAATAGAAAATGAGTTAATAACAGCCGGTGCATCTGCTCAAGTTGTTTCTGCTTGTCGAACAAATTATATACCAAAGAAAAATACTCCTACTCCTACCCCTACTCCTACTCCAACAACAACCATAGCAGGAGATGAGCCACTTTCTAAAAGCGAAATTATAGAACTATTAAATAAAAAAGTCCCTTCAACTAAAATTGAAAAAGCCGTAGAAGAACGTGGAGCAAGTTTTACTTTAGATGCTAGTTCTACGGCAGAACTTAAACGCCTAGGTGGGACTAATGCTTTAATTGGTGCTATTGCTTCTCATTATGAAGTAGTTAATAACAACCCTCTCTCCAAAGATGAAATTCTAGAGATGCTACGTAAGAAAGTAGCTTTAACTAAAATTGAAGGTTTAGTAGAAAAACAAGGGGTAAGTTTTAATTTAGATCCAAATGCTACCAACCAAATTAAACAAGCAGGTGGTTCTAATTCGCTAATTGGTGCTATTGCTTCTCGTTATATAGCTTCATCAAATCCTACCCCACCTAGCGACAGCGCGACTAAAGTCGATCCTATAGCGCAAAGCACTACAGCTTATAATAATTTTTTGGATGCTGCTGTCACCGCATTAAGAATGAAAAATTTCCCTCTTGTTGTTAGCGAAGCTCAAAAAGCTATTGCAGTAAATGATAAACTACCTCAAGCACATTACTTACTTGGTTTCGCTAACTTATATTTAGTAGGCAATGTAATTGAGGCAAGAAAACATTTTCTTAACACAATTGATAGAGGTGGAGAAGTTTCTTTTGTAGTAATCAATGACCGAAAAGATGTATCAGATAAAGCTTTTATGGCTTTAGAAGGTAGTTCAGGGGTACTTAATCGCATAAAAATTCCTGGTATGTCTAGGGGTAGCGCACCTACTCCACCTACTACTAGTGCGGCTTTTACAGATTCTTGCAAAGGTTCTCTTTTTATCTCCAAAAACCGCATTAAGTTCCAAGCTGACGATAACAAAAACTCTTTTGACGTTCCAGCAACATTAATTTTGGAAGCAGATACAAATAAAACTTATGGCAAAGATAAAAATACTTTTCATGTAAAAGTTAAGACAAGTGATGATAAGAAAAATTATAACTTTGCTATGGGTTCTGCTTTTATATCTTCTCAAATACAAAAGTTTACTGTTGATGAAACTAATTTAGCAGTAAGTTTAATTTCTACAGAAAAAAGCCGGTCAACCAGGTAATAAAAAAAGGAGGTTTTTGACCTCCTTTTTTACTTTATTTATATTTGTTTAAGCTTTACTCACCTTTACGAATACGTGCTTCAGGTGGTGGGCTATTAACTAAATCACCTGGATTACGGGCGTGGCATTTTTGACATTGTGCTACACCTGTTCCTTCATTTCCTGATTTATCATGACAACTAAAACAAGTCGATTTATGAACTTTGTTTATATCCTTAGATAAAATCAAAGTAATACGTGAAATGTCGGTTTTATTTGGATCTGGATCAGTTTTATTAACATCATGACACTTAGCACAATCATTAGCTCTAGGATCAATTAAATGCTTACCATGATTAAACTTAAAGTATTTGTAAGCAAAATCTATTTGTCCACGTGTACGGAATTTTTCTGCACCTGGGCCTAAGGTATGACATTCATAACAACCACCTTTAGCAGTTTTATTATCAAAAGTATGGCAAGTGTAACATTCAGCATGTCTTGGCATAGTAGAACGGGCAGTTTTTCCATCTGCTGGTGTAGCGTGGCAATCTTCACATTTGTAACCAGGCCTAGTGCTATGAGAGGTGTGAGAAAATTCCATACCAAATTGCTTTAAAACAGGTGTAAAAGGCTCTACTCCTATTCTTTTTTCTGGTGTTTCTGTGTAAGGGCGAGTATGACATCCAACACAGATTTCTAGTTTAGGATCAGTAAATTGATTGGTGTGGCACTGAATACAGGAATCATGATAGGGAGTTAACATAGTAGGTCTATTATCAACTCTAACATGACACTTTTCACAATTAGCCGCTTCTAAAAGCACATCATGCGCTTTTCTAGGCTTATCAGGTGAAGCAATTGTCAAGTGATCATACTTAGTATCATATTTTCCACTAAAAGGTTTTTTAGCAAATGGATCTGCTGTTGGTGCAGTAGTTGCAGCAGGTTTTGTTGCAGTTGGTTTGGCTGCTGCTGTGGCTTTGTTTTTTTGGAACGCAGCCCAACCATAACTGGCAGCAAATATTGTTGCAATACAAACAATAAAAGCTAACACTACAATTTGTTTTAAGAATCTCACAGAAAGCCCCCCCTAAGTTCACTAGTTAGGAACATTTATCAATTAGCTCATAGTAGATTTTTTAGCTCTTCCGCATAATAGGACAAATGCGGGGTGGAGGAAAATAGCAAAAAAGTTGTCTATTTATACTATATTTTGATGTTATAAAACAACCATTCATCTCTAGCAAAATTAGGAAAAAGCACCAATTTGATAAATTTTACTAAGTATAATTAAATTATTTAATTAACTAATAACTTAAAAAATTCTCATTAAAGTACGCTGTAAACTAAGTAATATAGCAATTTTGTATTCTTAACTCTTAAGCCCCAGAGGGGCGACATAACTGTAGCCTAGGGCGCAAGCCCTAGGAAATAATAGTTAAGTCTCTTTAAGCCCTGTAAGGGCGACATAGTCTTTTAATGCTAAGAAAATACTCTGTCGCCCCGTTGGGGCTTTTGGGAATTGCTCATTATCATACGTAGGGCTTGCGCCCTACGCTACATATCTATCGCCCCGTTGGGGCTTTAAGAAATAAAAATTTCAGATTACTTAGTTTACGCTGTATTAAGTTAGCTATAGCTAATTTAATTGGAAATAACTAAAATCACAGAAAAAATAAAAATAAGTGGGTAAAGGTATGAAATGTGTAATTACAGGAGCAAATGGTTTTCTAGGACAAGTATTAACTACAAATATGCTAGAAAAAGGACATAGGGTTTTAGGTTTAGTTCGTAGAGAAGAAGCAAAAAAGACAATTACTGAACTTGGTGCAGAAGTTGAACAAGCAGATTTGTTTGATAAAGAAAAACTTAGCGAAATACTAAAAAACTATAAACCGGACACAATATTTCATCTTGCGGCTGAAATTGCTACACAAAGAAACAAAGATTTAATTTATCGGGTTAACGTTGAAGGAACTAAATTATTGGCACAAGCTTGTAGAGGGATAAATATAAGTTCATTTATTTATGCTAGTTCCGTAGTTATAGGCAATCCTAAAGGGGAACTTATTGATGAAAACAGTCAGTTAACTGCTACTACTACTTACGGTAAATCAAAACAAGAAGCAGAAAAGCTACTATTAAATGAAATGAAACAACATAATTTACCAATAGTTATTTTAAGACCATCTCATGTTTATGGCTATGGTGGATGGTATAAAGAATTAGTTGGGGAAATGTTAAAAGCTAGATTTATGATTCCAGGAAATGGTAATAACTGGTGGGATGTTGTACATGTTGATGATGTAGCAAATGCTTTTGCTTTAGCGGCTGAAAGAGTTGTAAAAGGTGAAATCTTTCATATTGTTGATGACCAACCTGTTTTAATGAAAGATTTTTTTGCTATCACAGCTAAATCTCTTAACTTAAAAAACCTTGGCATATACCAACATTTATTGCTTCATTAGTAAAAGGTAGTGAGCCTATTGCTGCTGCTGTTCGCTCAGCTAAGTCTAGTAATAAAAAGCTAAAACAACAATTAGGATGGCAGCCCAAATATCCTAATTGTGAACTAGGTATTAACCACTGTATTACAAAATTAAATAAAATAATTTGAAGCAGTAAAACCTAACTAGATTTTTAGCAAAATTATTAGGAACTCTTGCTATTATGATGAGGCCATAGCATTTTATACCAAGAAACTCCCTTTTACAGATGTAACTGTTCAAAAGTTTTCATTTTATTAAAATATTATTTATCGAAAGCTTTTTCAAAAGCTTTTTCTGATAAATTTCTATAGATTTCTGAGAATATTTTTTCTAGACTTTGTTCTGCAATAGCTAAGTTTAATGGCTCTAGTTGTCGTATTATTGCATCTGGTATAGAAGGTTTTTCTGGTTGAAAAGAAAGCTCTGAAAAGCTTGCTCTGGCTTGCCAAAAATTGCTCAAACTATCATTTAGGCTTAGTATAGGCACTTCGGGCATATTTGTAGTTGAAATAGCTTGTTCTTCAGCTTTATCAGCACTAGAAATACTACCAACATTAACTCCTCTAAGCAATCTTAGTCTTTCAATTAACTCTTCTTTAGTGCGACCTCTCCATGTAAAAAGTAAAAACGGGTCTTCATCAAACTGTTCTGCCAAAATATAGTAGACTGCTGCTATGTGCTTACAAGGGTTTGACGAATCTGGACAACTACAGGCTGTCTTAAGATCCGATACTCTGCTTGGAAATAATGATAGTTTTACTTCTGTAAATGCCTCTTCAATATCTTTAGGCATATCTCCTGCTAGTAAGCTTGCTAGAAATATTGCTCTTTCCACCAAAGCTTTTTCTACTTGTTCCCATTCTTTTTTAGATAAGACTTTTAGTTTTATTGTGATTTTATAAGGAGTTGCGCGTGAGCCTTGCACTTTAGCACTTACTAAGCCTGCTTCTATACTGATGTTTAGAACTTGTCCTCTATGAGCATAGTTACGACCTCTATCTAGTCTTGCTCCTATGTTAAATGAATGCAAAACGTCTAAAAATCTTTTTGACCACCAGGTTTCTCCTATTGTCCCTCTTTGCTTTTTGGTTTTAATTCCATCTTTAGCTGGACGCGGCCCAGAGGAGTTTCTTCTATACCAACCCCACATAAGTTTCCTCCTATTTAGAATTTTGGCTTAGGGCTTTTTTTGAGCTTGCCGTTTTGGTTTTTGTAAAAGCTTTAGATGCAGATTCTGAGACTGCATCTTTTGATAATGCAACAAGTTGGCGTAATTCCTTATTTGACAGTTCAGTTAACCAACCTTCACCAGTTCCAACAATGTTGTCGGCTAATTCTTTCTTTTGTTCAATAAGGAGGTCTATTTTTTCTTCTATTGTGCCAATGCAAACAAATTTTCTTACTTGAACATTTTTAGTTTGCCCAATACGAAAAGCTCGGTCGGTCGCTTGTGCTTCTACCGCAGGGTTCCACCACCTGTCAAAGTGAATAACGTGCTGTGCTGCTGTTAAATTAAGCCCTACACCACCAGCTTTAAGAGAGAGTATAAAAATTGCTGGCCCATTGGCTGATTGAAATCTCTCTACCATTTCATCACGAGCCTTTTTAGTTGTTGCACCCTGTAAAAAAAGGATTTCACAGCCAAATTTTTCCTGTAAATGAGATTTAAGCATTTTTCCCATTTCAGCAAATTGGCTAAAACAAAGTACTTTATCTCCAGCATCTAAAATTTCTTCTATGATTTCTTCTAGTCTAGCCAACTTACCTGAGCGTTCTGCTACACTTGAACCATCTTGCAACATTTGCACAGGGTGATTACAAACCTGTTTTAGTTTCATCAATGTAGCTAAAACCATGCCTTTACGTTCAATACTTTTTTCTTCACTTTTTTCAATCTTTTGCATCATTTCATCTACTACAGCTTGATAGAGTGAAGCTTGTTCAGATGTGAGATTGCAAAAGACTTTCATCTCTATTTTTTCAGGTAAATCTTGAATAATCTTTTTATCTGTTTTTAACCTACGAAGAATAAATGGCTGTGTTAATTGCTTGAGTAGAGTGGCTTTTTCTTTGCTTCTGTAACGCTCTATTGGAGTAGAAAACTGCTTACTAAAATTGCTAGCTGACCCAAGCAAACCAGGATTAAGAAATTCCATTATTGACCAAAGTTCTGACAACCTATTTTCTACAGGTGTTCCAGTCAATGCAATTCTACTTTGGCTCTTAAGACTGCGAATAGCTTTAGTTTGTTTAGCATCAGGGTTTTTAATATTTTGTGCTTCATCTAAAACCACTCTTGCCCAGGTTACTTCTAAAAGTAAACTTTGATCTCTGGTAGCTAATCCATAAGTAGTTATAACTAAATCTGCTTTTTGTGCTTCTTCTACAAACTCTTTGTCTGTAAGGCGTTCAGACCCATGATGAATTTGTACTTTTAGGCTTGGAGCAAAACGTGGTGATTTTCTTTGCCAATTTTCTACTACTGACATTGGACAAACTAACAATGTAGGATTTTGCTTTTTATTTGAGTTTTGTCTTTCTAGTACAAGCAAGGCTAGAAGTTGAACGGTTTTTCCTAACCCCATGTCATCAGCTAAACAAGCACCAATCCCTAAATTATTCAAGAAGTTTAACCAAGATAAGCCTCTTTCTTGATAAGGTCGCAGTTTACCAACAAAGCCTTTTGGAGCTTTTTGTTCAGTTAATTTCTGCTCATTATTTTCAGCTAGAAACTCCTTTAGCCAACCAGAAGTTTCAAAACCAACAACAGGGACACCTAATTTTTCACCTTCTAACCCTAAACCTACACGCAAGACTTCATTTACAGTCATTTCTCCTGATAGGTGTTTTTTCTCAAAAAAAGCTATTGCAGCTTGTATTTCTTCAGATTTAAGCTCAACCCATTGTCCACGTATTTGAACTAAAGGCACTTTTAACTTAGCAAGTTTAAGAAAATCTTCATAAGAAATTTCTTCTTCACCAATGGCTAATTTCCATTGGTAATCACAAATTCCTTCTAGTCCAAGTAAGTTTGAGCCTGTAGCCTTGCCTTTTGTAGGTTGAGCAGTAAGTTTTGCACCTGGGCGTAGTAATGGACGACCATACCAACTAGGAACTAGCACTCCAAAACCAGATTGTTCAAGAAGCGGCATTATTTCTCTTAAAAACTTATAAGCTCCTGTTGTGTCTAGATATAGCGAAACAGGTTTAGCTACTTTTAATGCTGATTCAAGCTCTGGATATAAACGAATAGATTTACCAAGATCTGTTAAAAGTCTTTCTTGTGGACTCTCAAAGTCTCTGGAAGAAAACTTAAGGACTTTACCTTTTGTCTTCCAAACTATTTCAGCAGGCACCAACAAACTTTTGTCATCTATCGCTTGCAAAAGAAAATCTATTTTCCATTCGTTTGTTGTTTGCAAATTTAGCTCTTTTTTTAATTCACTTTCTTCAGCAATTTTCTTTGTATTTTTTTTGGTCGTCCGCTTAATTTCAACAAATTTAGTCTCTGAAGGAGGTTCAGAAAGGCGAAAACATGTACGTAGTTGTCCTGTAGCTCTAAAAGCAGAGTTATGCCAATGGTTAATTACTTTATATAAAGCATTTAGCTCTGTTTTGTCAGTAGTTATTTCAGGCTCTGAAAGTAGAGCAGTTAACCATTCCTGATGGGCGGAAGAGTATTTTTTACTGCTAGTAAAAAACTTAGTCCCTGATAAAGTTTTTCTAACTAGACCATCAACTAGACTTTCTAAAGTTAGTTGAAAAATGGTGGTGATGGTAGTACTTGGCTTAGGAGTTCCTATTATCCAACATAGCGAGAGAGGCATTAACTCCATTAATTGTTTTGCTTGCAATAATTCTACATCAGTATTTACTACAGGTTGCCAACGTGCAAAAAAACTATCTTGTCTTTTTTCTAGGGCCGGAAGAACTTTTCCTTGAACAACTAATTTAAGGGCAAATTTAGCTAACTCGCTAAAAAATAACAAAGAATCGCTAAAAATTATTCCTGATGGGGCTTTTGTAGGTAAAGATAACAAAAGGTCTAAAGCTAAATCCGTTTTTACTTCTAAGCTAGGAACTTGCCAAGCAGATAGTTCTTTTGGTTTATGCTCAGGAATTAAATCTCTAAATAGTGGATGAGAAGGTTGAGGTAAGTTATCAGCCGTTGGCAAAGATAATTTAACTAAAGTATTGTTATCTTTATTGCCATCAGCAGTTTTCTTAGCCAAAAGCCTGCTTGATAATATTTTATTTTCTGGATCTAAAAGCTTTTTGTCTATTTGAAAGGATGAGCTTATTATTTCTAGGATGGAATTAGTAGAGCAAACAAAAGGATGTTCTAGGATTTCCGTTTGCTGTTTTTTGTTACCTTTATTTGCTAACTTATTTTTTTGTGTCTCTCTTTTGGCTAGAAATTGCTCAAAAAGCTCTAAACTTTCAACCCAAATTGCTAAATTGCCAGATGGTAGCCATGTAGTATTTAGTATTATCATATAATTGTCATTAATAGGCCAAATTACAAATAATAAGCAATATATTTTTTACAAAACAAAATATCAACTAATATTGGTGTTTTATCAAGTTATTGTTCTACTTGTCTTACAACTACCAGTTCTGAATAAATCAAAACAAAAAACATAGGTATAAAGTATTAATTGAGGGACTAAGTCAAAGAGAAGTAGCCCGTCAACTAAATATAGATAAAGAAACAGTAGCTAAATACTTGAAAGAAGCAGAACCTAAGAGAGTAGAAAAAAAAGCACGAGAAAAACCTGTAACTGAAAAGGTAGGAGGAAGAATAGATGAACTATTAGTAGAATGGCGAAGGAAAACAACAGCAAAACAACGAATCACTTCTACAATAATACACAAGCAATTGATAGAAGAAGATATATAGTAGGAAAAACAACAATAAAACGTTACTTAAGAGAAAAGAAGGAGACAAAAGAAGTCTATATACCACTAGTGTATAGAGCAGGAGAAGTAGCACAAGTAGATTATTTTGAAGTGGCAGTAAAAATAAAGGAAGAAGAGAAAAAGTATGGAAGTTTTTAATGAGATTGCAGTACAGTGGATATGAATATATATGGCTATATGAAAATGTGACCAATTATCGCTGTTGGATGGGATAAGAGCATTTAAGGCACTAGGAGGAATACCACAAGAATAGTTTATGACAATTTAAGTCTAGCAGTAAAAAAAGTGCTAGGAGGAGAAAGAGAATTAACTGATAAATTTAAATCTTTGGTAAGCCATTATCTGTATGAACCGTGTTTTACTAGAGTAGGAGAGGGACATGATAAAGGAGGGGTAGAGCAAGCAGGTAAAAATATCCGACTACAACATATGACTCCAATACCCCAAGCAGATAGCCTAAAGCAAATATCAGAAGAAATACAAAACCAAATAAAGACTTCTATCACAAAAGCTAAATGCTGAGAGAATAAGTGTAGCTAAAGCATTTGAGGAGGAAAAGTACCTCAAAGCCTTACCAGAAAGGGAATTTGACCCTAGAGTAATGGTAATGTGTAAAGTAAGTAATAAAGCTCTAGTAAGAATAGAAGGAGCAGATTATGCAGTACCACAAACTTGGGCAAGACTAGACGCTAAAGCCTACATAGGAGTAGAAGAAATTACAGTTGCTTGTAAAGGAACGGAAATAATTTTACCTAAACAAGTACCAGGAAGCCGATACATACGCTACCGCAATTACTTACCAGAATTAGCCCGCAAGCCACAAGCAGTACGCCAGGTTGCTCCAAATTTAGTTACTGAGTTAGGAGAACCATTTCCTCAATTGTGGGAGATGCTCAGTAGTGTTTATGGAGGGCGAGAAGCAGGACGAGTTCTTTCACGTATTTTAGGAGCAGTTCTTGAACATGGAGAAGAAGAAGTTAAAGAAGCACTAAGAAAATCTTTGGCAGTAGGTAAAATAGATCTACTAGCATTAGCTAAGAAACTACAAGATAGTAGTATAACTTTAGAAATAGATTTACCAGAGAATTTACAGCAATTTGAAATAGAAAAAGCTAAAGCTAAAGACTATGACTGGATGCTTGCAGGAGGTAAGCTATGATAAATACTACACAAGATGCAATAATAGTAGAGTACCTAAAAGCATTAAAAATGCCAGCTATAGCTCGTGATTATACAGCAGTTGCACGGTGTGCAAGAGATGGACAATGGCAGTATGAAGAGTTTCTAAAAGAGCTTTTGGAAAAAGAGGTAAATAGCCGTTCTGAGCTTGCTGCTGCTTACAGGTTAAAAATTGCCCAATTTCCAGAGATAAAAACCCTAGAGCAAGTTGATTGGACAGCCTTAGAAGGAATATCAAAACCAAAAATTCTGGAGCTTTCTAGTGCAGAATATATAAAGAAAGCTGAGGATGTAATTTTAGCTGGCCCCATCGGTACAGGAAAAACAATGCTGTCAATATGCCTAGGAATAGAAGCTACTCGCCGAGGTTACAATGTATTGTTTGCTAGAGCAGCATCTTTAGTTCGCTCATTAATAGAGGCAAAGGACGAGCGCAGTTTAACAAAGTTACATCAACGGCTACACAAAGTAGAGTTACTAATTGTTGATGAACTAGGTTTTGTTCCTTTTGATCGTACTGGAGGAGAGTTGCTCTTTAATCTATTAGCTGAACGCTATAGTCGTCGTTCAACTATTGTTACTACAAACTTAGCTTTCAGTGAATGGGTTCAAGTCTTTGGTTGTGAAAAACTTACTACTGCTTTACTTGATAGACTTGGACATCATTCTCATATCCTTACTACTAAAGGGAGTTCCTTTAGAACTGTCAAACGCCGTAAAGCTCAACTCCTGTTGGCTAAACAGTAGGCCATAAGTAGGAGTGAAACGACGCACTATGGCCGCTTAACTTTCAACTTTTTTACTTACTTTTTGGTCGCCTAAACAGTAGGCCATAAGTAGGAGTGAAACGACGCATGGTCGGTTTAACTTTCAACTTACTTTTTACTTACTTTTGGTCGCCTAAATAGTAGGCCATAAGTAGGAGTGAAACGACCCATTATGGCCGGTTTAACTTTCAACTTATTTTTACTTACTTTTGGTCGCCTAAATAGTAGGCCATAAGAGGAGTGAAACGACGCAATATGGCCGGTTTAACTTTCAACTTATTTTTACTTACTTTTGGTCGCCTAAATAGTAGGCCATAAGTAGGAGTGAAACGACGCACATGGCCGGGTCTCATTTTTACTTTGGAAAAAAGACATTTTCATTGCCCTTTCTTGAGCATTCGCCGTAGGCGTAAGGTTCTTTATTTGAATTGTCTTTTTTGTTGTCCGTCGTAGATGTATTGTTTTTATTGACTCTTTTTTGATTTACTAGTATTTTAACTTAACTCAACCCTGATCTAAAGTGACCGGATTTTTACCCGCCCAATGTCTGGTTTTCCAATGGCCCTATCCATCTGAATAAATCAAAACAAAAAACAGTAATTAATAATTATTCAAAGCTAGGATTGTAATGTTAGGCGTATTTACGGTTGAAAAGTACGCCAATGGCTTGTAGTGTGATTTGATACATTTTATAATGTATTGCGTAATCATATACATTTAGCGTTTTTGCTAGAAAGTATTAACTAGTCTGTAATTTACAAGAGTTTTGTATTAACTAAAAGTACAACATCAAAAGTTGTTCTAAATCTTAAGTCTAAAGGTTGACTGTAAAGGAGGTTGATATGAAAAACATTACATTAGATGATTATGTAGAACTAGCTAAATCTAATGAACAGATTAACAAAGACTTTGTAGCTAATCCAATATTAGCAATGAAAGTAAGAGGAGTAGATTTTGATGAGAAGATGTTAATTGAAAACATTTCAGCATCAAATACAGTGACAGAAGAAGCTGTACCAGCACCAAGTTTTGAAGCATTCTGGTGGGGATATAGGATTAGAATACCAGCAGAGTTTCTAAAATGGATATCTGCAGGAGGGATATCTGTAGGAGCAGTTATACTAGCACTAGCACCAATATTACTAGCATTAGGGCCAATATTAGGAACAATAGCAGCAGGAGTAGTGGCATCACTAGCAGTGTATTTGTTGACTCAATATACAGTGCTTATTATCAAAGCAAATGAATGTGGTGGAAGTGTATGTTTGGATGCTCTATGGATTACACCAGTATTTTGGGTAGCAACTTGCGGTTAACTGTTCTAACAATTAGAAGTATACCAAGTATTTAGCAGCTAAATTTTGATCAATGATGGATAGTTTTTACTATTGGTAATGATATAAAAGGGGTCGTGATATAAAAAAGTTGGCACTTGGTTTGTACATCAATTTAACAAAGGGCTACAACTGCACTACCAATTTCACTCAAACACGGCCCCTTTTTTCATTGCTTTGTTTATAACTCTTTTACCCTCTTTTTGGTGTCTAGTTTTACAGATCCACTATGAAGACTAATTTTATAATCTTTTAGTTTTCTTTTTAATGTTGTTAAAGAAATATTTAATGCTTGTGCTGTATGAGTTTGGTTTTTACCAAGTTGGTTATATATTTTTTCTATATATTGCTTTTCTAGCTCCTCTAAAGTAAAAATTCTGTTTTCTATAACTAAATTTTCACTCTCTTCAGAATGGTTATCTTTACTTTCAAAATTGCTTATTAATTTAGAAGGCTGTAGTTCTGGGCCAGGTTGTAAAATTATACAACGCTCAATAATATTTCGTAATTCTCGAACATTACCGGGCCATGAATATTTTTTTAGTAAATCAAGTTCTTGGTCAGATAAAAATAAATTGCGAGTGGGAGCAAACTTTTTAATAAAGTGATAACAAAGTTGTGCTATATCTTCAGACCTTTGGCGTAGAGCAGGTATTTGAATATTAATCACACTTAAACGATAGAATAAATCGCTTCTAAGTTTACCATTCTCTATAGCTTGTTTTGGATTAACATTTGTTGCTGCAATAATTCTAACATTAATATCTTTATAGTTTTCTGCTCCTAAACGCCGGACTTTTCGCTCTTCTAACACACTTAACAATTTGGATTGTAAAAGTACAGGCATTTCTCCAATCTCATCTAAAAACAAAGTCCCATCATTAGCTAACTCAAAAAGACCTTTACGGCTAGATGTAGCTCCAGTATAAGCTCCTTTTTCTACACCAAATAGTTCTGCTTCAATTAAGCTTTCTGGTAAAGCAGCACAATTTATACTGATAAAAGCTTTGCGTCTTCCTTCGCTAGTGTGATGAATTGCTTTGGCAATAACATTTTTGCCTGTTCCAGTCTCTCCAGTAATTAAAACTGTTGCATCTGTTGAGGCTGCACGTCTAATAAGTTGATGTATTTCCGAAAAAGCTTCTCCACTACCTATAAGCAGATTTTCATTTTTTTCCTGGCTATTAGTGTAGTTATGAATTTGTTCCCATTGTTGAAGGCTTGCAACAGTTTTTTCTGCCTGGCTAATTCTAGATAAATGAAGTGTTCTTTGTTTAAGTACAATCCAATTAAGGGGTTTAGTAATATAATCTGTAGCACCAGCAGCAAATCCTTTTTCTATAGAGTCAACATCTGAAAGAGAGGTGACAAGTAAGATAGGAATATCTGTTGGAGTTTCACGAATTTTTTTACAAGCTGTTAGTCCAGCCATTTCAGGCATAGCTATATCCATTAAAATTACACTTGGTTGTAGTTTTTGATAAAGTTCTACACCTTCTTTTCCATTAGTAGCTTCAACCACTTGATAGCCATCTCGTTCAAAAAGCAAGCGTACCATTCTACGAACATTTGCATCATCATCAACAATCATTACTTTGATTTCAGAGTTTGGTTTTAATGAATTAGTCATATTTTATTACCTTATAGGACTATTAGGGCTATTTGTACCCAATAAAGTTTCATTTATTAATTTCAGCAAATCTTGTGCCATATAGGGTTTAGCTAAAAAACTTGCTGCTCCTTGTTTTAAGGCTTCAGAAACTTCTTCTGCCCTTGCTAGTCCGCTAGTAATAATAATTTTTATATTTGGAGAGATTTTCTGTAGTACACGAATCAAAGCTATACCGCTAATTAAAGGTAAGTGTAAATCTAGCAATACTACAGCTACTTTATCTTTGTACTCATTATAAGTAGCTATTGCTTCTACTCCATCGGCTGCAAATATTGCTTGGTAGTTTGCTGATTCAAGTGTGGCTTTGATAATTTCACATAAGGCTAGCTCGTCATCGATAATAAAAACTAACTCTCCATTACCTAAATATATTGGTAAAGAAGCTTCTATTGTTTTGATATTTTCCTTCTTTTCATAAGCAGGCATATAGAAACTAAAACAACTACCTTCACCTAATTTACTATTTACTTGAATAATACCTTTATAATTTTTAATTATTGTTTGTGCTGTAAATAAACCTAGACCTGTACCTTTATTAGCATCTTTAGTAGTAAAAAATGGGTCAAAAATTTTTTCTAAAACTTCTTCACTCATACCTATACCAGTATCAACAACATTAAAAACTACATATGCTCCCGCTATCAAACCTGTTAACTCAGGTCTAGTTGCTAAATAAGTTTGCTCTAAAAAAACATTTTCTGCAAAAACCTTAAGTTCCCCTCCCTGTGGCATTGCATCACGAGCATTAACACAAAGGTTTAATAATACTTGGGTTAGTTGTGTTGCATCTGCTTCAATCAACCATAATTCCTTTGCTGGCAAATTAACTAAAGAAATGTCTTTGGGAAAAGTATCTCGAATTATACTATGGATTTCCTTAAGTATATGTTTTGGTTGAATAGGTTCAGTGCCTTTTTTTGCTCCACTAGCAAAAATTAAAATTTGTTTTACCATTTCCGCGCCACGTTCAGCACTATTTTGAATTATTCCCAATACTTCATCTAGTTGTTTTTATTTACACCCATTTTTAGCATTTCTACACCTAATAACAATGGGGTTAAAAGATTATTTAAGTCATGTGCTATACCACTTACAAGTACACCAATAGTTTCTAAACGTTGTGACCTTAAAAGTTGTGTTTCTAGCCTTTGTTTTTCACTAATATCTTTAATCATAAGTTGTAGCGAAGGCATGTTATCCCACAGCAAGTATCCGGCTGTCACCTCTGCTGGAAAACTTTTTCCTTCTATTGTGTAAAATCTAATTTCTATATAAAGCTTATTAAGTTGATAAGTTAAGACTTTATCTAAAAAATTTTTCCAATTTTCTAAATACTCTATGTCTATTAAAAAATCAATGTTAAGACCTATTATATCCTTAAGATCTTTTACTCTAAACATTTGCAAAGAAGCAGGATTAACTAGCAATATTTCTTGCTTTTCAGAAAGTATAACTATTCCATCAGGGCAAATTTCTACAATTCGTTCAAATTTTTCTCGCTCCAGTAAAAATTGCCTATACCTATTTAATTTTACAATATTCTGTATTCTTGCTCGTAACTCTATTAAATCATATGGTTTAGAAATAAAATCATCTGCACCTGCTTCAATTGCAAGTCTACGAGACTTTGAATCTTCTAATGCTGTCACCATTACTATGGGTACTTTCGCTAGTCTTTTATCTTGTCTTATAAATTGACAGACTGTAAATCCATCTATACCAGGTAACATTATGTCTAATAAGATTAAATCAGGTTCTATTTCTTGAGCTTTTTTTAGTCCTTCTTCACCATCATCAGCAAATTCTAGTTTGTAACCATATTTTGAAAGCAAATAACCTAAAACTTTTTGCCCTTCTAAGTCATCATCAACTATTAAAATTTTAGCTGATTCTAAATCAAGTTTTTTTTCTTTGTCGTTTATCATTAATTTCTATCCCTATAAAAAATACCTATAAACTACAAACAATTATTTACTAAGTTAATTAACTTATTACAACATAGATTATATAAAAATAACTAGGTTTTTTTTATATAATATTTTATTTGATTTAGTAGTATTTTTTAGAAGCAACTAAGATGGTAAACAAAAAAAACTTTGTGAGCGCAAGTCTTGCGCCCACATATGATAATGAACAGATAAATGCAAAAAAATATCTATAAAATGAAGTATTTAAGTTATTAGGATTAAACATAACTATTTTGTAAAATTATGTCGCTCCATTCACAACTTTGTTCAACAGCTTTGGTTAGTTTATTTTTTATCCCTACTAAAGCAATAGATAGATTAATGTCTGATTATTTATCTGCTTGTTTGGACAATATTTCTAACTCAGAATTAACTTTTTCTGCATGTTCTAGTAGTTGGCCTAAAATATTGTTTAGATTAGACTTCAAGCTCTTTTGTTCATTTTGTGAGAGTAAGCTAAAAGTTTCTTGCAATTCAGCAATTAAAGCAGTTACTTTTCTAGTTAAATTATATTGTTGAGCATGAAAAGTGCTTTCTAGCATATTACCTTGAGAAAATAGAGCTATAATTTCATTTTGGCTTAAAATTAATTGTGAATACCTTAAAGGCAATTTGTTAGTTTTAGCTGTTTGGTTGATAGAATTTATAATTTCTTCCACCCTAGCAGTTAATTGTTCTTCTATTTCAACGATTCCTATATTCCTATGAGTTTCTATTAATGGTTTTAACATCAGATTTTCTGCTTTAGTAGCAACAAATTTTTGTTGGTCTGCTTTTTGGTTATTTATTTTACTAGCTTGTTTAGATAATTTTTGCCATTCATCATTGGCGTTATAAACTATCTCAAAAACTTGTGCTGCTTGTTTTAATTCATTTTGGAGAGATTCATAATCTTGAGCTAAGATTTTGTCTAAGTTTTCAATAAAGTCTTTAGCTGCTGCTAAATTTAATGTTGTTCCGTCTGTTAGCTCTCCAATAGCATTAAAGTTATTGGCTAACATACTTTTACAAATTTCTAATATGGTTGCTTTTTCTATAGCAAACTTTTGGAATTGTCTTTTTAACTCTAAATCTAGTGTAATTACTGCTAAAATAACATCTTTATGCCAAAAATCTTGTCTAAGTTCTTGTTTTAATGTGCGAGCATCTGAAAGTAAATTAGTAAGCACCAATTTATAAAAACTCCCTGTTTGACGGATTTTATTTATTAATTCTGAAGCATAAAACAATTTTTCATTTGCTTGTTCTGTCAAAGGTGAACTTTCTGGCAGTGGCATAACATAATCTAAGAGGTTATTAAAATCTTCAGGAGCAATTCTTTTATAAAGTTCTGTTAATAGTAACTCAAATTTGTTGATATCCTCTTTAAGGTTAGATCTAGTTAAACTTAGCAAATATGCTAGGGCTAATATGTCATCATAAGTAAGCTTTGAATTTTCAATATCTTGGCGTAAAAGATATGTAGGTAAATTATTGCTATTTTCCTTTAACCAAACCAAATAATTCCATAATCTTTCTCTAACTAATACCAATTGTTGTTTGATTTGCTCATCATCTTTACGTAATAATACAAACTTTAGTTGTTTTAAGGAATTTACAAGTTTTTCTTCAGTATAAGTACAACCAATAACTGCTAGTTCCCCTAACTTTTCTAAAGTCTCTTGTGTTGCTTTTAACTTGTCATAACAGCTATTTAGAAAGTCATATTGTTGTTGGAAAAAACTTACTTCTTCATTAAATGAAGGAACAAATACAACATCGCTAATTTGTGGTGTTTGTGTTAGGAATCTCATAACTACCCCCTTTACTTTCTATCAAGCTGCTAAAAGAGAAAGTACTAATTTCTGCTTTATCAAATAATAAATATACTTGTTCAATAACTGCTTCTACCTTATCTTTAATCAATACTAAGTCAAATATTTCATTTGTACTATCTTTATTAAGCTCATTAATATAATCATTAATATTACTAATAACTATTTTTGCTTCTTCCAAATAATATAAAATATTTTTTAACCCATAAATTCCCCAAGAAATACCAAGTAATTCTACTTTTGTATCATAAAAAGCTATTACTTCTTGTAACTCTATAAATAATGCTATAGCACGCCTTATTAAAATATATTTAGCTTTATCGTAAACAGTTTTTTGACTATTTCCATTCATTAAAATACTGACTTCTTTCTTATTTAAGATTAAATCTGAATATTTTAGCTTAATTATTTGCTTGGGTGCATTAACTGCTCGTTTTGCTAAAATATTAATTATATTATCAATATCTTTTTCTAACTGTTCTTCTGCCCATTTTTGTTGTAAATAATTAATATTAACTGATTTACTATAACTATTATTTTTATAAATTTGTTTATTATTTGCTGTAATCATTGTTTGTTTTGTTTTAACAGGAGTGTTTGTAATAAACCCACTACTTTCTATTATTTTATCATTCATATCTAATAAAACTTCACTATTAATGATCATCCAGCCAGATTGAGTATGATTTAACACCTCATTTGTTAAATCATACTCTTTATTTTCAGCTTTATTAACATATTCAATAAAAACATTATTATTATCAGGCAAATTTTTCTTTACAGCTTGGCGCACTACATTAGCTATATAAACTAATTTCATTAGATTTTTATAGTTGTTATTATACTCTTGATTAATCCATATATTAATATCACTAACAAATTTATATACTTTACTTAAATCTAATACACCTAATTTATTTAATTTTGGTATAAAATTAATTCCTAATAATATTAGATTTTCTACACTATATTTAATAAACTTACTTTCTTCTTCTAATAAATATATAAATTTTTCTCTTAAGTTAAGATTAACTAGAACTAAATATGATAATATCTCTGGTAGCCAGAAATAGTTTTGTAGATTATTTTTAATATTTCGTAAATCTTTAATTATATTACTGGATAATAATTGTTCAAAATTATTAATTTTATTAATTTGTTCATTTATTGTTACAATTTGTTCAATAATAGACTTTTTATTAATAGTATTTGTTATTGAATATTTATGATTATAATTAAATAAATCAATTGTATTTCTAATATTATTTAATTGTTTAATTTTTTGTGAAAGATGAGTTAATAAGGTCTCTACCTTTGCTTGATTTGCTAATTTATTGGAATGTAAATAAAACTCAAATTGTAATAAAATTACTACTTCTTGATTATTAATTTTATTTTCTTTAATAGCTTTTCTTAACTCTGCAACTGTTACTAAATTATTATTTATAATAATATTATATTTATACGTAGATAAATATTGTTTTACTAGTAAAAAAGTTATATTAAATTTTAATGCTTCTTTTCCAACTAAATTTACATTCAACATATGCTTTAATATTTGCAAATTTAGGAAAAGATTAGCTTCTATTTCTGATGTGTTTATTATTTGGCTAGTTAGCTTTTTTAGTACTTTAGTAACAGAATAAAGTAATCTAAATTCTGCTGCTACTTTCTTAAAGTCTTGCGCTATATTTGTTGTATTCTTATTTGGTACTATGCTATACATAAGATATTCTCCATTAAATACTAACTAATTACAACGCTATTTTTATAAATACCAAAAAATAAACTCTACTATTCAATAGATTTAATAACATTTAATATTTTATTAAACGTTGTAGATTGTTCTACATCCAATAATTCAAAATAGCCTTTTACCAATTTTTCAAAACAACTACTACAAATCCCTGAGCTTCTTTCAACAGAGGTAAAATCATAAGCCTCTTTACACCAAGCACATACTTTAGGAAAACATTCTTGCATAACTGAGTTTGCCATAATTTTGTCTTCCATTGTTGAATCTATATTTTGCTCCAACATAAATTAATTCCTTTAACTGATTTATTGTTTTGACCTTATACACAGCAAAATTGAAACCAAACATGCTTAAATAAATAAATAAAATTAACCATTAAATGCTTTTTTAACCTATAATTTGTTGATATGTAATGAGTTAAAAATCATATAAAGTATTTTACTATTTTGCTATTTGTTAAAATTTTATTAAGATTTTTTATTAATAGCCATTTAAACTACTAATAGTTACTGAGTCAATAATAACTAACCAATAAGATAGGATTCCAATATATAAGACACTAGAATAAAAGTGGTAGGCCAAAATAGCCTAGTAGTCCAAAATAGCCTATCAAATCATTCCTACAATAAGCATCAAATATGGTTTTCCTAATAAATTCTCCATTTATAAATAGCATTTGGCTAAATCTTCCTGATCAACTTAGTTGTGGTTAGAAATTTGCTTAGTGAAAAATTAAATTAAAGCTATTTCATAAGAAAAATTTTGAATTTAAGAGAAGGTAGAAGTATAAAACTTCTTTTTCTGTTGTTCGTAACCTCCTCTGGAAGTCAATTAAAGGGGCATTTTATGAGAGAATTATTAGGAAGCTGTCATTTATCTCTTGAACCTGCTAGACAAGCATTTTTTAAGGTTGTTCGCTCAGATATAGAAAGTTCTAGAGGTACAAACACAATAAATTTAGAAGACTTAAAAATTAAAAGTAATGCGGGAGAAGTTTGTTTAGAAGATCCTATTTATAAAGAATATGGCAGTTCTACTACAGATTCTAGTTATTTTGTAACAATAGGGCTTGAAACTTACCAACTAAAATATGGTAAAAACCGTATAGGACGTTTTGAAGATAATGATATTGTGGTAGATGATCCTAGTATTTCCCGTAGGCATTGTTGCATAGTTGTTCATTCAGATGAACAGATGGAAATCTTTGACACCGCTTCTAGAAATGGGACAAGAGTTAATGGTCAAAAGATAGTAAAATATTGGCTTAAAGCAGGTGATCAAATAACTTTAGCTAGAAAATATACCTTAATGGTCTCTGACTTTGTACAATAATCTTTAATCAATTTTTTGCTAGGAGTAACCATCTTTTGCGATTCCTCCTAGCAAAAAAACCTTAGACAATTTCTTAGGGCCTTTCTAAAAACTCTTCTTCCCAATCTGGTTCTGGCACTTTATTTTCTACCCAATTAGGTTTTCGCACCTCACTATCGCTAGTTGCTTCATCTTGAAGGCGATAATCTAAAGCTGCTTTAATAAAAGAGGTAAAAAGAGGATGTGCCGCCAAAGGACGGGATTTTAGTTCTGGGTGAAATTGACAACCTAAAAACCAAGGATGTTCAGGAATTTCAACAATTTCAACAAATTTACCATCTGGAGAACGTCCAGAAATTACTAGCCCATTTTCTGTAAGAATCTTTTCATACTCAGGATTGAACTCATAGCGGTGGCGATGACGTTCTTCTATTGTTTCACACCCATAAATGCTTGCAGCAAGACTTCCCTGTTTTAACTCACATTTATAAGCACCCAGGCGCATAGTCCCTCCCATTGCTTCTACACCAATTAAATCTCGCAGTCTATAAATAATTCTATGAGGAGTATTAGCATCAAATTCTGTGCTATCAGCATTATCTAAATGACAAACATTACGAGCATATTCAATACAAGCACATTGCATCCCTAAACAAATCCCAAAAAAAGGCACTTTTTTACGTCTAGCATAAGAAATTGCTCTTAACATTCCTGCTATACCACGTTTACCAAATCCGCCTGGAACAAGCAACGCATCCATATCTCTTAAGGGTTCTTCCCAGTCTTTTTTATCTTCCGTTATCAGACGTTCGGACTCAATCCAACAAACATTAACTTTAACCTTATTAGCAACACCGCCATGAACTAAGGCTTCAGTCAGGCTTTTATAAGAATCTTTTAGCTCTACATATTTACCAACAATCCCAATATTTACGCTTTTAGTTGAATTTTTAATAATGTCTACTAGTTTGCGCCATTCTTCTAAATTAGGGTCAGGTGCATTTAAGTTTAACAATTCAACAATTAGCTGATCTAAGTTTTCCGCTTCAAAAGCTAGTGGAACCTCATAAATAGTAGGTGCATCTTGTGCAGTAATTACAGCCTTTTCTGAAACATTACAAAATAGCGCGATTTTTTCTTTTAATTCTCTAGGCAATGGTCTTTCAGTTCGACAAAGTAAAACATCTGGTTGAATCCTATTTCTAAAAGCTCTTTAACAGAATGTTGCGTTGGTTTACTTTTTAGCTCGCCAGCACTAGCAATAAATGGAACTAAGGTTAAATGGATAAAAAGAGCATTTTGCCGGCCTACTTCTTGGCGTAGCTGACGAGTAGCTTCTAAAAACGGGAGGGATTCAATATCTCCAACCGTGCCGCCTATTTCTACAATTACAACATCCACATTTTGAGAAACATGCCGAATTGCATCTTTAATTTCATTGGTAATATGTGGTATAACCTGCACGGTTTTTCCTAAAAAATCTCCCCGACGTTCCTTTTCAATTACAGAAAGATAAATTCGTCCAGTTGTTAAATTATTACTTTTTGTCATTTGTGCAGAAGTAAAACGCTCATAATGTCCAAGGTCTAAGTCTGTTTCTGCCCCATCGTCAGTTACATAAACTTCCCCATGTTGAAAAGGTGACATAGTGCCAGGGTCAACATTGATATAAGGATCAAACTTTTGTAGCGTTACTTTTAAGCCACGAGCCTGCAATAAACAGCCTATTGAAGCCGCAGCAATTCCTTTACCTAGTGAAGATAAAACGCCACCAGTAATAAAAATATATTTTGGCATAACTTTCCCTTACTAAATTTCTAAATTTAATTTTCTAAAATCTTTTTTGCATTAAGCAAATCTGCCATTGTGTCAATACCAATAGATTTAGCAGTAACTTTTAGCACACGAATAGAATAACCTTTTTCCAGTACGCGTAATTGCTCTAAAGATTCTTGTGTCTCCAGCGGGCTACGAGGCCAAGTAGTAAACTCTAATAAAAACTTACGTCGATAAACATAAAGTCCTGTGTGCTTAAAATATTCTCCTAGCTCGTTAGGCTGATTTTTCATAGCTTCTAGCATCTTTGCTGGCTCAAAGCTTTGCTCACCCAAACAAGCAAACCTAGCAAAAGCTATTGGTGCGCGTGAAAAATACAGTGCATTACCTTGGCTATTCATTACTACTTTAACTATATTAGGATTAAATACATCTGCTAAATTCTCTATTTTCTCACAAGTAGTTGACATCATTAAGCTAGGGTCATCTAATAGCGGATTAATAGCTTGATCAATTGTGTTAGGGTCTATCAACGGTTCATCGCCTTGAACATTAACAATAATATCTGAACTTAGTTTTTCTGCTACCTCTGCAATGCGATCTGTACCTGTTTGATGATTTACACTAGTCATTATTACTGTAGCACCAAAACTATTTGCTACCGTTTTTATTCGTTCATCATCAGTAGCAATTAGCATTTCATCAACAAATTTAGCTTGTGATGTTTGTTCAAAAACATGTTGGATGATTGGTTTACCTGCTAAATTTAGTAGAAGTTTTGCTGGTAAGCGTGTTGAGCCGTAGCGGGCTGGAATAATTGCAGTAACTCTTGATCTTTGTCCCATAATGGGGTTTCAGAGTATAAAAAACTTATCTATCTGTCAAACCTTTCTTGGAGTTTATGCCCCCTTGAGATAGATTTATCTAGGTTGTTTGTCTGTTGTAATCTAGTTATTTAATTTATTATTTTTTATAACTAAATTCTTAGAAAATTTGTAAAGAACTTTTACGAAAAATGATTAAGCAAAAACAACCAGATTTTAAGGGAACAGAGCGTTTCTTAATCCAACGTTGCATTGGCTCAGGTGGCTTTGGCGTTGTTTATGAAGCTTATGACCAAGAACGTAAAGCGGTTGTGGCTCTTAAAACACTTCATGAACTAACAGCAGAATCTCTTTACTTATTTAAGCAAGAATTTCGTTTGTTAGCTGATATAACCCACCCTAATCTTATAACTCTTTATGAATTAATGTCAGATCAAGACCAGTGTTTTTTTACTATGGAATTGGTTCAAGGAGTTAATTTTCTTCAGTATGTTAGATTATATAAAGAAGAACTAGACCCAAATCTCTCTGAAACTATTAACTGTATAACATCTAGCATTAATACTGCTTCTCAAGACGAGCAAGAAACCGCTATAACACCAACTCCTACACCTAGATCAACTACTCAATCAGATTCTATAAGCCAAATACAAACTATTAGGCTTAGTGGTGAAGAAAAAACTAATGATGATCAAGTAGTAGTTTCCATAAACTCACAACCAAATTTTAAGTTTGACTCTATTCGTCTTAGAGACGCTTTAAGACAATTAGCAGCCGGTATTTATGCAATACATACAGCAGGAAAGTTACATAGAGACATTAAACCTTCAAATATTTTAGTGACTGAAGAAGGACGAGTAGTAATACTTGATTTTGGGCTAGCTATGGAGCTTGTTTCAAAAAAACAACAAGAACATATTGTTGGGACACCTGCTTATATGTCGCCAGAACAATGCGTCAACTCCACTTTAACAGAAGCTACAGATTGGTATAGCGTAGGGGTTATACTTTATGAATCACTCACTGGTAAACGCCCCTTTAGTGGTCAAGTGATGGATTTACTTTCACATAAACAACGTTTTGAACCCTTAGCACCTAGCAAACTAGTCAAAGATATCCCAAAAGATTTGGATCTACTTTGTCAGCAATTACTTAAAAAAGATCCTCAAAAACGTCCATCAGGAAAAGAAATTCTTGAGCGTCTTTCCAATAACAATTTATCTGTTTCTTCGCTCTCTTTAGATGCTGCGCGATCAATTCCTTTTGTTGGACGTGAAAGCTATATAAACACAATTAAAGAAGCTTTTAGCATAGTTAAAGAAACGCGACGCACAGTTACCATTTATGTTTATGGCAATTCTGGAATGGGAAAAAGTTCTTTAGTTCGTCATTTCCTTAAACAGTTAGATAAAAATGAAAAAGATGTAGTCGTTTTAACAGGCCGCTGTTATGAACAAGAATCTGTTCCTTATAAAGCCTTTGACAGCCTTATAGATGATTTAAGCCAACACTTAAAAGACTTAAAAAAATCAGAGCTTGAAAACCTTTTACCTGATGATGTGCTTGCATTAGCACGTTTATTTCCCGTTCTAAAACAAGTTTCAGCCATAGCTAGTCATGAAAGTAAAGTGTTAGAAATCCCTGACTCACAACAACTACGTCGCCGAGCCTTTAATGCCCTACGAGAGCTTTTAGCACGACTAGCAACAAAAACCCCTTTAATTCTTTTTATTGATGATCTTCAATGGGGAGATTTAGATAGTGCAGGGCTTTTAATTGAACTCCTGCAACCACCCAACCCACCACCTTTTTTGCTACTTACTACTTATAGAAACGAAGAAATAAAAACTAGTCCTTTTTTAACTACTTTTTTACCGCTACGAGAAAAAACAGAAGTTGAAATTAAAGATTTAGCTATTAAAGAACTTTCAAAAGAAGAAGCAAAAAAATTGGCTATTGCTTTGTTAGGCCAAGAAAATAAAGAGCTACTAGAACTTGCAGAAATGATTGCCCAAGAATCTAAGGGAAATCCTTTTTTTGTTGATGAGCTTGTGCGTTTTATGCAGTTAAGCACAACATCTACAGAGCAGACTTATACGCCTAATTTTGCTTACTTAAAACCCATCACCTCTACAAAAAATAAAATAGTAACAGCAACACAACCAATAATTGGTAGAAAAACCTTTTCACATAGTGAAGAAACCAGTTTTGCTAAATTAGACCAAGTTATTTATGCACGTATAATTAGCTTACCTGAAGATGCCCGTAAATTACTTGAAGTTATAGCTGTTGCAGGTCAACCGCTAGAAAGAGCCATTGCAAAAGAAGCCGCTCAACTTGATAGCCAAGAACAAACTACCATTGCACTGCTTCGAGCAAACCGAATGATTAGGTTAAAAGGTACTAAGCACCAAGAACAATTAGAAGCCTACCATGACCGAATACGGGAAACCGTAGTGGCTAATTTGCCATCAGAAAAATTAAAAACTCTCCATAGAAAGCTAGCTTTGCTTTTAGAAACTACAGCCGACCCAGAGCGGCTTGCAAATCATTTTTATAAAGCAGGAAATAATGAAAAGGCGGCTAAATATGCTTTTGATGCAGCAGAAAAGCTTATAACGCGCTAGCTTTTGACCAGGCTGCTCGTCTCTATCAACTTGCACTTAAACTTTGCAAACAACAAGATCCACAACAAATATGAGTTACAAGTTAAATTAGCTAACTCTCTTGCTAATGCTGGTCGAAATTATGAAGCTGCCTAAAATTTTTTAGCTGCTATAAAAATGGCTGATGAGCTTGAAGCTTTAGAACTTCGTCAACGTGCTTCTGATCAACTTGTGCGCTGTGGCTACTTAAAAGAAAGCTTTGCAGAACTAAAAATTATTACCAGTAAAGTTGGAATAAAGATGGCGGAAACTCCACTAAAAGCAATTTTGTCATTCTTAGTTAATCGGTTAAAACTTTGGTTTAGAGGTCTGGACTTTAAGCAGCATCCAGCCGATGAAGTCCCACCTGAAGTTTTGCTTCGCCTTGATACTTTTAGATCTATTGCATCAGGTCTTTCTCTGATAGATGCAACACGAGGCGTAGACTTGCAATCACGTTATCTTTTATTTGCGCTAAGAGTAGGTGAACCCCAAAGAATTTCTTTAGCTCTAGCAATTGAAGCTGGTTATTCTTCCAGTGCTGGAGGTCGTAAAGCAAAACGTACTGAAAAACTTTTACAACTTACCAAAGAACTTGCGGAACGTATTAACTACCCTTATGGAATAGCTATCTCAACCTATGTTGCTGGCATTGCAGCAGGTTGTTTTGGTCAATGGAAGCTTTGTATAGAAAGGTTTGCACAAGCTGAAGCTTTTTTACGTCAAAATTGTACTGGTGTTTCAGCCGAACTTGACACAGCAAGCTATTGGACATTTACTTCTCTTTATTTTATAGGCGATTTTAATCAGCTATTTAGCCGTATGCCAACAGTCCTAAAAGATATTCGTGAGCGTGGAAGTCTTATAGGTGAAACTATGCTTAGACTTCGCACTACATACATAAAATTTTTAGCTAATGATGAAATAGATAATGCTAAAACTGAGCTAGAAGAAAGTATTAGCCGTTGGTCACAAAAAGCTTTTCAAATGCAGCATTTTTGGCATTTATTCGGCCAAGTGCAAACCCTTCTTTATGAAGGAAAAGCAAAAGCTGCCTATGAATTACTTAAAGAAAAATGGACTAGAATTACTAGGTCATTTCTGCTACGTATACAATCTTTTTATCTTCAAATTCTTCATCTACAAGCTAGAACTATAATAGCTTTAGTTGCACAAGAGCCAAGCTTTATTTCACTATTAAAAGTAGCTAAAAACAATGCACGATTAATTGAAAAAGAAAATATGCCTTGGGGAAATGCTTTTGCTAAACAAATCTATGCAAGCATTGCAGCAATAAAAGGTGAAAAAGAAAAAGCTACTAAACTTTTAGCTGAAACAGAAAAAAATTTTGAATCCGTTGATAGGCTACTTTATGCTACTGCTGTTCGCCATCGTAGAGGTGAACTTTTAGGAAATGACCAAGGCAACCACCTAATAGAAACCTCTAGGCTTTGGATGAGCAACCAACAAATAAAAAATTCTTCTGCAATAACCAATATGTTAGTCCCTGGAAAGTGGAAAATAAATTAGCAGCAATTTCCAGTTTGAAGTTTATTAAATCATTTTTTCGACTATTTCTTGTGTATCAGTATCAATAATTAATATACCTTCGTTAGTATCATTAAGTTGGGTGAGTAATTCGCCTTTGTTATTAAAAATAGAGGATTTACCCGCACAGTCATTTCCATTAGCTTGACCAACACAATTTGACATAAGCACCATCATAGAATGTTTATTAGCAATTTCAGACAAGGCTTTAATGGCTAAATCTATTTTATGTATGGTTTTAACTACGCTAGCTATATAAATTTCTGCACCATTTTTGCAAGCATTTTCTGAATGTTCTACAACAGATATTTCATAACAAATTGCAAGTGCTATATTTGACTGCTTACCTATTAAACCTATAGTACTTTCTTTAGCAACAAAAAATTTCTCTTCATCAGGATGTAGATATAATTTTGAATAAACTTCCCTTGCTTTATGTGGTTGAAAAATAATCATACTAATAGAAATACCATCAGCATTTTTGATTGGAACTCCAATTCCTATAGTTATCTCTTTAGTGTCCGAAATATGTTGAAAATCATCAAACCTACTATCTTCTTTGTCAGTCGCTAGTTCTTTTGCTAATTCAGGCTCATAACTTGTTATTGAAAGTTCAGGAAAAATAATTAGCTCTGCTTTATTTAAAACCGTTAGGTCTATTAATTTTTTATGAGCTTCAATATTGCTTTTAATGTCGCCTTCTACAGGTTTTGTTTGTGCTACACAGATTTTCATTTTCTTGCCCTTTAAAATTAAATTTTTAAGCTTTAATCAGTTTTGGGGGATCTTCTAGTGTTAATGGGCCGGAGCAAACCGGCTCTTGTGGTGTTGATTGTAGGTCAATTCCTATTGCAGCTAAAATAATTTGAAAACCTAGCATAATTAGTAATGCTGGTAGAACTACTGTTCCTGTTGGAGAAGGAACGTTAGCAAGTGAGTTGATATACCAGTAATAACCCCCATATAATGCACCAATTAATATCATTGGCACACCTAAAATTAAGTAAATACTTTCAATGGAAAAATCATAAATAAATTTTTTTAAGATTATACGTCGGCAAAAGCAAATAAAAAGTTTTCCAGGAAATTCAATTAAAACTTTTTTGATTGATAAATTTGATTTTTCATCACCATAGCGGGCTGGCATAGGAATATCTTTTATTACTGCTCCAACTAAATACATTTGGCTAAGTAGTGAAATTTCAAAGAAATAGGATTGATGAACTTTATCTAAAGGCACAAGTTTTAATACATCCGCTCTAACAGCTAAAAAACCATTTGTTGGATCAAAGCATTTCCAATAACCTGTTGAAGCTTTGACCATAAAACTTAGCCCAATATTTCCTATTCGACGAAGCGCGGGCATTTGACGCAGTGCTTGAAAATCTCTAAATCTATTTCCTTTTGTATAGTCAGCTTTACCTAAGATTAAAGGAATTAACAAATCTGGTAAGAAATCAGGATTCATCTGACCATCGCCATCCATTTTAACTATCAAATGTGGATTTAGCGACAAAGCCTTATTAAAACCAGTTATCATTGCACCGCCAACACCTTTATTTTTTTCATGTTCAACTAGGATTATTCGAGGGTCTTTAGCGGCTAGCTGACGAATTTTTTCAGCACTATTATCTTTAGAAGCGTCATTAACTGTAACTATTTGGCTAACAAAAGCTGGCATTGTGTTTAAGACTGCCTCTATTTGCTTAGCAACGTTATAGCAAGGAATTACTACCACGATCTTAAATTTTTTTAACCATGTGGCTAAAGAATCTTGAACATTTTCCATTGAACTATTATCCAAAATCTTCTCCAAATAATTTTTTAGTATTTTTTAGCTATCGGTTCCAATTATGTTCTATTTCTATGAGTCCATCAAAACTTTTAGAGATATAGTAACGATTGGCAAATTCCCAGCAAACATCCTCTTGGTGAGAAACAACTATTACCCTACCACCTTGTAAAACTTCTTCGCTTAAACGCCGCAATTCACTAACAAGCAAAGATCGGTTTGCCTTCGTCCAATGCTCCAAAACCTTCATCAATAACTAGTGTATCTACTGCACGACCGCCAGAAATTGATTGACCAATAGCTATAGCTAAGCTAATGGCAACACGGAACTTTTCCCCACCACTTAAGTATTCAAAAGCTCTTAATGGTGAACCTGGTTGGCTTAAATCGCGTGCTAATATTTCTAGTTCTGTTCCTTGACTATTTTCCTGTAAGTCTATTTGCCAAACTCCATTGCTTAAACGTCTTAGCGTAGTATTAGCGTGTTGTTTGATTTTTTCTTGTGCCGTTTTAATAATTTTTGCTTGTAACCCACTACGACCAAAGGTTTTAGCTAGTTTGTTGTAGCAAATTGCTTCCTTCTCTGCTGCATCACGTTTTTCTTTTAATTGTTGATAGATTTTTTGTTGATGCTCCATTTCTGCTAATCTGCGTTTGGCTTGATCTAGCTGATTTTCTATAAACAATACTTGATCACTAAAATCATTATATTCTTTTTCTATTTCGCTAACTAAACGCTGATATTTTTCTGGTATTTTTTCAAGCTGTTCTATTAATAATTTTATTGCTCCTGTTAGTTGATGAATACGTGTTTGTGCTGTAAGTAATTCTTGGTATTGTTTTTCAATATCAGCCAGCAACCCCATTTCTTCTTTTAGCTCAATAAAGGCTTGCTCAGTTTTTAAGGCAGCGTGGGAAAGAAAGTTTGTAGGTAGATTGCTAATTTGTTTGTTTATATCTTGCTCAATTTCTTGGCAACGTCTTAAACTTTCTGAGAGTTTATATTCATTAATCGTTAATTGATTATTTAACTTTGTTTGTTCATTTTGAAATTCATTTATTAGAATATTTATTGATGTTAATTCTTTTTCTAATGCTAGCTTATGTGTAGTTAAATCAACATCTTCCTGTTTTAATTTTTCTGCCATTAATAATATTTCTTCACGTTCTGCTAAAGAAATTATAGGCAGTAAACTTAGCTGTTTTTGATAGCTTGACGTTGTAATATCAACTTTTTCTTTTAGCTTTTCTGCTGTCAATAATTTTTCATATTCTACGGCTATTGAAGACATGTTTTCTAAATCTAATAAAATATTATCTGACTTAATATTTTTAAGTTTTTTCTTTAATTCTAAAAGATTTGTTTCTAATAATAATAATTTATTTTCTGTATTAGTTAATTGATTATTAATATTTATTATTTCAAGTTCATAGTTATGAACTAAAGTAAGAAAATTTTTTATTTCTTTTTCAGATAGTTCTAATTTTTCTTTATTTAAGTTTATTTGTTGGTTTAGGTCTGCTTGCTTTTCTAAATCAACACTAAGTTCTTGACTCCATTGTTGATACTTAGAGCTAAGACGCTCTTTTCGGTGTTCATTATTTAAACAACTTCCACAAAGAGGGCATTCATTTTCAAGGTTATTTTGATCAGATAATTTATTTTCTAGTAAATATATTTTTAGAGTTATTTCTTGGAGCAATGAGTTTTGTTTATTAAGTTCTATTTTAAGATTATTGGCTATTTCCTGATGATTTTGCTTATTCGATTCTGCTAAATTATTCTCTGTAGTTAGATTTAATAATTTATTTTTTATATTATTTATTTCTTCTCTACTTTGATTAATTATAGACTCTTTTGTTGTAGTTCTTTATAAACAGGTAGAACTTGCTTTAACTCTTGATAAGCTTCAAATTTAGCTTTAAGTTCTGTTGATCTTTGCAAAATTTCTTGATAAGAGACAAGTTTTTCTTGTTCTTGAGCAATTAACTGCTCAAGATCTGTAATTTGTTTGATTTCTCTTAGTTTGCTAGCTAGAACTTCTTCTTGTTCAACAATTGAATTTAATTTTTCACCAATTTGTTTTAAGTTAGTTTCTAGGGTTTGTTTTGCGGTTTGGCCTTCAGCCAACTTTTCTAAAATGTTAATTAAGTTTTGTTTTAGAGATTTTATAGTTGATTCTGCTGTTAGAAGTTCTTGTTTTTCATTGGCT
Organism: Blastocatellia bacterium; assembly: GCA_016713405.1. Lineage (NCBI taxonomy): Bacteria > Pseudomonadati > Acidobacteriota > Blastocatellia > Blastocatellia bacterium. The sequence goes on along the minus strand of JADJPF010000004.1, from coordinate 441,216 downwards.
AAGCGATGATTTAATTGCCAAAAGTTTTCTAGTTGTAAAACGACATACTTTAATTTTTGGTATTTTTCAGCCTTTTCTTGAATTTCTAAGGCTTGAGCGATTATTTCAGTATCTAAAGCTTGTTGTGCTTTTTTTAGCTCAATTTCTTCTAACAAGTTTTTAGCACGTTGACTTTCACTTAGAGCTATTTTTTTCTCGGTTAACTCTTCTCTTGCCTCAAATGTTTGTTCTTCTAACTGAATAATTAATTTATTTTGAGCCTCTATTTCTATGTCTTCAACGCTAGTAGCTTTGTCTAAAGCTTTTTGGTGTTCATCTTTTTGTTTTGCCCAATAATTTTTTTGGCTAGTGGCGGTTTCTCCCAATCGCCGATAAAAATTTAGGTCTAGCAGTTCAATTAAACAATCTTTGCGCTCAGTTGCTTTAGCTTTTAGAAAAGCGTCCGACTCACCTTGACGTAAAACTACAGCAGAAATAAAGGTTTGATAACTCATCCTAAGATTTCTTGTCACCCAATCTTCTACAGCATTGGTAGTTTCTGGCTCGGCTTTCCATTCCTGACCATCCCATTGTCTAACCATTCCCCAAACTTTAGTCCGGGAGTGTCGGCTAATGGTGCGCTGAATTAAATAGCGTTTTCCTGCTAACTCAATTTCTAAATTTACCTCAGCTTTATCACATTTATCATTTATCAGACGCTCAAATTGACTTTTACCTCCCCGATGTTCTTTATAAAGAGCAAAAGTTATGGCATCAAAAATCGCGCTTTTACCTGCTCCATTTGGCCCATAGACTAGCCAAAGTGGGGATTTATGGAAATCTATTGAAACAGGAACAATTTCCCCTAATTCGTTTCTTTGTCCAGAGTGGCTTAAAAAACCTTTTAGCTCAATTTTTTGCAAGAGCATTGTTAACCTCCTGCATAAGTAATTTAGCTCTTTCTTCTAATGCTAATAAATCTGAATCTTCAAAATGTTCTTGATAAAGATAGGTTAAAACTGTGTTGGCATAATCTTCTGGTTGTTTAAGATTAACTTGTTTTACTATTTCTGGCTTGTTGCTTAAGCAATTAACATCAAGGCAGCGCAAAGAAAATTGATCTACAAGCTCTTTTACTCGTCGTTGTATAGCGATTGGTTCATCATCTATTTCACATTCAACAGTTAGACGAAAAAAAGATTCTTTGATGTCTGGGTATAAGTTTGGCAAAGATTCTAGCTCTAGGGCTGGCAAATAAATCTCATAAAAAGGAGTTACGCTTAAAGGAAGTTGAATAACATTTGCTGGCCCTTGATTAGGTATATCAACTAGTAAAACAAACTTTTCATCATCTCTTTCCCCCATATCCATACGCTGCATACTTCCACTATAAAAACAGGGTATTTTATGAGGGATTTGCTGGCATTGATGAATATGACCTAGACCAATATAAGCCAGGTTATTAGCAAAAGGTAAGTTGTTACGATTCATCAAGATACCTTCATCATAATTAACTTCTTTTTCGCTTTTGCTAATAACTCCAGAAACATTTAGGTGAGCAAAAAACACGGCTGGTAAATCAGGGTTTAAACCATTAAAAAGCGAATTAACCAAATTGTCATAAGCTTTACTTAAAACAGCATTTCGATCTTTTGCCCCACTAGCCTTAATTTGATAAGGTTCAAGCAGTTCTGGGATATTTGGATAAGGGACAATAACAAACTGCACATTATTAATAGTAATAACTTCTGCTTTATCAACTATATAAACCTGCTCACGTTGGCGTTCTTCAACACTTAGCAAAGCACGCATCATATAAAAATGTTCTTTATCATCATGGTTTCCAGGAAACATTAGAACTTTAAGACCATCTTTAATAAAGCGGTTTAGCACCTGAGCAAGTCGTTTAGTAGATTCCAACATATTACGACGAACAAAAACATCCCCAGCAACTACTAGTAACTCTACGTTATTTTCTTTGGCTAGCTCACAGATTTTTTCTATTTGGTCAAATAACTCTGTAGCTCGGTCATAGTGGCCCCTTAAAGCCGCGCCCAAATGCCAGTCAGAAGTATGCAGAATTTTCATTGACGCTTAAGATCCTTTATTTACTATAGTTTGTGCAATATTAAGTGTTTGTGAAAATTCTGGTAATCTTTTACCTTGCTCTAAGCGTGTTTTTAAGATTTTAGTTACTTCGTGTTGTGGTGCAGTTGATTCTAGGAGTTTACAAATTTGTGCTACTTTTACCCAATCATTGATCGCACTATAGTAAAGCCCTACAACACCCCAAAAGCTAATTACTTCTGCAATATGATATTTCTTTCTTTTTGGATAAAGTGACACTAAATCAAATTTATTTTCAAATACCTTTTCAAATTCTTCTAGCTTGTCTTCTTTTAATAAATATTGTCCATAATTTAATTTAGCAAATAAATAATCTGGATGTTTTTGGTAATTTTCCAACATTATTTCATCTGTTTTTTCTTCATCACCAATCAACATATAAGCAACATATAAATAGTTGCCTAAGACAGGGACATTTGGATATTTTTCTTTTAACTCAAGGAGTTCAGAGATTACAACCTGTGGATTTTGTTGTATTAAAGCATATAATTCTTGGATTCTTTCTCGATCACTTCTAGGTAAGTTTTTTAGGCTTTCATCCTCAACAGGTTCATAACTTATTTCATATTGATTAACACTTCTTGATTTTAATTTGCTCTTTAGGTCAAGTGAGCCAGCTTTTCTACGGAATTTTTTATTGCTCATATGTAAGTGATACACCATTTCCAGAAAATTTTGTTTAGCTATTTTACACAAAACTTCGTTGATGTATCACCTATTGTTAGAAATTTAATTAGTTTTTCTATAACACCTAAATAGAAGGTAGCATATCTTTAAGATTCTTATTTTGATGACTTGACAACTGGATTTACTATAGTTTATGTCAACTTGACAAGTATTGTCTGGTAAAATAAATTACAAGCCGAAAAATTTTCCACACTCTAAACTTTTCTATAAAAAATAACATGTTGAAAACTTCTCCTTTCCATTCTCGAACTGCACCACTTATGCAGGCTAATCAATGGCGGCGTTGGGCGGGCTACAACGTTGCAAGTTCTTATGAAATGACTCATGACCGTGAATATTTAGCCTTGCGTAACGCTACTGCATTAATTGATGTTTCTCCACTTTGCAAATATAAAATTACAGGCCAGGACGCATTAGCTTTTCTTAATCGTCTAGTAACTCGTGATGTTAGCAAATGTTCAATTGGTGGAATGCTTTGCACTCCTTGGTGTAATTCCCAGGGAAAAATTATTGATGATGGGACAATTGCACATTTAAGTGAAAATACATATCGCTTAACCTCTGCTGAACCTAATTTGCGCTGGTTAGAAGACTCAGCTAGCGGATTGCGAGTACATATTGAAGATGTTTCTGAAGAATTAGGATCGCTGGCATTACAAGGGCCTAAATCCCGCGAATTGCTTATGACGCTTACTGATGCGCCTTTAGGAAGCCTTAAATATTATGGCTATCTCAACACAACTATTGCAGATGTGCCAGTTATGATTTCCCGAACAGGTTACACAGGCGATCTTGGCTATGAAATTTGGGTGAGTGCCGATAAAAGCAGCACTGAGCGTGTTTGGGACGCAATAACTACAGCAGGAAAATCTTTTGCACTCCAACCAGCAGGAATTTGGGCGTTAGATGTTGCACGTATTGAAGCAGGCTTGATTATGCTTGATGTTGATTACACACCAGCTAATAAGGCTATGGCAGATTTGCAAACCTCTACACCGCTTGAATTAGGATTAAACTGGGCAATAAGCTGGAATAAAGGAAATTTTATTGGACGTAAAGCTTTGCTAGCTGAAAAACAGCAAGGCTCATCAATTTCGTTAGTAGGTTTAGAGTTAGACCACGCCGAGTTTGAGCGTCAACACCATCAACTTGGTTTACCTGTTCCCTACCCATTTACGGCTTGGCGTTCGGTTATACCACTTTATGTTAATGGTGAGCAGGTTGGTTATACAACTAGTGGCACTTGGTCGCCAACGCTAAAAAAATACATTATTTTAGGACATGTAAAACCACAACATGCGGTTTTAGGTTCTGTTGTCACTATAGATTTAGAAGTAGACCGTTATCGCCGACCATTTAACGCTAAAGTCTCCAAACTTCCATTTTTTAACCCAGCACGAAAGAAAGACACCTTATGAACAATCATCACTATGATGTTATCGTGATTGGCGGCGGACACAATGGACTAGTCAACGCTGCATATCTCGCCAAAGCAGGCAAACGGGTTTTAGTTCTTGAACGCCGCCACGTAGTTGGCGGAGCAACTATTACAGAAGAAATTTATCCGGGGTTTAAGTATTTAATAGGCTCATACCTAATTAGTCTACTTCGTCCTGAAGTAATACAAGAACTTGAACTAATGAAACACGGTCTAGAAATTATGCCGCTAGAAAGCACCTTTGTTCCCTTGCTAGACGGTAATTATTTAGCTGATTGGCCTGACCATGATGCTACAAAACATGAAATAGCACGACATTCTAAACGTGATGCTGAGGCTTATGATGAATACTCTAGGACTATGCGACGACTAGCTTTAGCTCTTCGTCCGCTGCTTGATATGATTCCTCCTGATCCAAGCTCTGTAACACCCAATGATTTAGCTACAATGGCAAAAGTAGCTAATGTGTTTGATCAGCTAAGAAAAGACGATTTTTATTTGCTAGCGCGACTTATGACAATGAGCGCGGGCGACTTTTTAGATGAATGGTTTGAATGTACCCCGCTTAAAGGAACTAAAGCGACTAGCGGAATTATTGGGACGTTTATGGGGCCTCGTACACCGGGGACAGGCTATGTCTTGTTACATCACTATTTAGGTGATATTGACGGCGTTTTCCGTGCTTGGGGTTTAGCTCGTGGCGGAACAGGTGCTTTAAGCCAAGCAATTGCTAGTGCTGCACGTCAAGCAGGCGCAGAAATCTTGGTTAATTCACCAGTAGCAATATGTAATTGTTAAAGATTCTGTGGCTGTAGGTGTCGCGCTAGAAAATGGCGATGAATACTTTGCAGACATTATAGTTTCAAATGCTGATGCTAAACGCACTTTCTTAAAATTAGTTGAGCCTCAACATTTGCCATCTGAATTTTTGCATGATGTAAAGCGTTTTCGTATCACCAGCCCAGCTTGCAAAGTAAATTTAGCTTTAGATGGTTTACCAGAATTTACTTCGCTTCCAAAAGGCAAAGAAGCTTTGCTGCGAGGTTCAATTGAAATAGCTCCTAGCATAGATTACTTAGAACGTGCTTATGATGATGCTAAATATGGTGGTTGGTCACGTAAGCCTTTTATGGACGCACTAATTCCTTCAATGCTTGATCCAGCAATGGCACCTCCGGGTAAACATATAATGTCTTTATTTGTTGAATATGCTTCTTCTGATTTAGAAGGCGGTTGGAATGAAGAAAAGAAAGCCGAGTTTCTAGATGTCGTGATTGATACTTTAGCCGAATACGCGCCAAATCTAAAAAACATTATTTTACATAAGCACATTATGACCCCTTGGGACTTAGAAAATACTTTTGGCTTAACTTCAGGTCATATATTTCATGGTGAATTTGCGCTGCAACAACTTTTCTTTTTGCGTCCTTCGCCGCAGTGGTCAAACTATAGAACCCCTGTCAGCAATTTATATATGTGTGGCAGCAGTACGCACCCAGGCGGATGTATAACCGGCGCACCCGGACGTAATGCAGCTATGGCTATTTTGGAGGACTGCAAATAATGAACACCTATGACGTGATTTTACTTGGTTCTTCACCTAACGCGCTAACTGCGGCTACTTATCTTGCTAAAGCAGGAAAACAAGTTTTAGTTCTTGAGCCAACATCAAATTTTGGTGGCGTAGTAGCTACAACTTCTTTTGCAGAAGGCTTTCAAGCTGATTTAAGCTTAATGAGTGGAAGACTTGACGCGCAAATAGTCCAAGAGTTGCAACTTTCTGACTATGGTTTAGAAGTTATTGAACGTAGCTCAATAACAAGCCTACTACCTGACCAATCTAGCTTTACATTGTTTGGACATAAATCAGCCGCAGCAAGTGTAATTCAAAAGTTTAATGTTAATGATGGGTTAAGTTATTTAGAATTTACACAGTTACTTGATTTAGCTACAGATTTGCTAAAAGCGGCTTACAGGTCTGCACCGCCTCAAGCACACCATCCATCGGCTAGCGAGGCTGAACAACTAGCAAATCTAGTAAGTCAATTACGCGGTTATGGTCGTCGTGAAATGACCGAAGTTATTCGATTGCTGGTAATGTCGGCTAGAGATCTGTTAGATGAATGGTTTGAAAACCCTCAATTAAAAGGCTTGTTAGCTAGTCTTAGCGTCAGAGGTCTAACACAAGGGCCTTTTGCTAGCGGGACGACATTTAATCTACTCCATCATTTAACAATTGGTGATGGTTATTTCGGTGCTACTGCAAAAGGTGGCATTGGAGCAATTAGCCAAGCTCTAGCCAAAGCAGCACAAAACTATAAAGCTGAACTACGGCTTAACACTAGGGTTTCATCCATAGTAATAAATGATGGTGTTGCAACTGGAGTCAAGCTAGAAAGCGGCGAAGTGATAAACGCTTCTGCCGTTATTTCTGACTTTGATGCTCGTTACACTTTTACTAAACTTATCTCCCCTGTTGAGTTTGAGCCAGAATTTAACCGTGAAGTGCAACATATTCGCTATAAAGGCTCTGTTGCACGAGTAAATTTAGCTTTAAGTGAACTACCTGACTTTATAGGTATAAATGAGGAAGCATTAAAAGGGACTTTAGTTGTTGCTCCAAGCGTTGCATACCTTGAAAAAGCTTTTGATTGTGCTAAATATGGTAAATTGTCAGATCACCCTTTTATGGAAATCTGCATCCCTAGTTTATCCGACTCAACGCTTGCACCAACAGAAAAGCATGTAATGTCAATTTGGCTACAATATGTTACTTATCACGGTAAAATTAGCCAAGAGCAAGTAAAAGAGCTAGTTTTAGAGCAGTTAAGTCTATTTGCACCAAACTTGCGATCACTTGTTTTACACTCACAAGTTTTAACTACGCAAGATTTTGAGGAAAGCTTTAATTTAAGCGAAGGCCATCTTTATGGTGGAGATATGACGCTAGCACAAGCGTTTTTCTTACGTCCTTTGGCTGGTTTTGCTAAATATAATAGCCCTATTCAACAACTTTATCTTTGTGGGTCGGCTACTCATCCTGGTGGAGCAGTTAGCGGTTTAGCAGGACGAAACCTAGTAAATACTTTATGAAAAAGAGCAGCTTACCAAAAAGCTGCTCTCTAAAGCTTAAAGCTCTATACCTGTAAGGTTTAATTACAAAGAGTTATTCCTTATATCTATTTCTATCAACCACATTAAAATATTTTTTGGTTTGTCTACTTTGATTTTCTCAAGGTTTTTGAAACTTTACTAAATACAAGTAAAAATTAGGCTTAAAGGGTATTAGAGGTTAAAAATTAATGTTGAATATTGGGTATAAAAATAATTGGTTATTTAGAAGATATTTAGCGCACCCGAAGGGACTCGAACCCCTAACCCCTAGATCCGAAGTCTAGTGCTCTATCCAATTGAGCTACGGGTGCAAATGTTGATTTTGAGTCGCCAAATAATAACCCATAGAGAAAATTTTTTCAAACCTCCAATGCTAAAGCTAAACTAGAAACCAAAATTTAATTAACCTTTGTAAATTTTTCTGATTGTTGGGCAATAGTTGACTACAATGGGCATAGACAGCTAAACTTTTCTTACATTTTATTTATCTAAAAAGTTAGAATGTTTGGAGGACAGCTTTGAGAAAACTTTTTCTATTTGTTTATCTCTTAACTATTCTTTTGTTTCCTTTATCAATCTCTGCTCAACAAAGTAATATTTCAATAATACCTACGCGCGATAAACTACTCAATGATTTACCTATAGTTATTTTACCTCGTCCTAGTAGTGGAGGTGTAGTTTTGCATGTAGTTATAAAAAGTGGAGCAACGTTTGATTTAGTTAATAAAGCAGGTTTAGCCGATCTTACATCACAAATGATTGTTCGAGGTACAGAAGATTTTAAGACATTAGAACAATTACAAGAAGAACTTGAATTTATTGGAGTTAGATTAGAAATAAATACTTATTGGGACTCTACAGAAATTCGTATACTTGGTAGTAGTAGCAAATTAGAATCAATGATTAAACTGCTTAATCAAATTCTCACTAAACCAACCTTTCCTAAAGATGAAGTAGAAAAATTAAAAGCAGAACGCTTAAAAGAACTAGAAAATAACCCTTCCATTAGTTTAGAAGAAACATTTTATCATGGCCTTTATGGTAAACATCCTTATGGACATAATATTATTGGTACTAAAGAAAGTATTAATAACATAAATCGTGGAGATATTTTAGAGTTTTTTAATCGTTTTTATTTAGCTAATAATTCTGTTTTGATTGTAACTGGAGAAGTTAGTTTAGAACGTCTTTTAGCAGAGTTAAGAAAAGGTTTAGGAGGTTGGAAAAAAGGAAACCCTCCTCCTTACACATTTACTCCTCCAACAAATCAAACAGGCTTAAACATTCACTTAAAAGAAAAAGCTAATTCAACTCCAGAAATTATATTAGGCTATTTTTCTACTAAGCGAACTGACCCAGATTATTTAGTAACACAATTATTGATTAATATTCTTAATCAGCGTTTAGCAAAAAATTCTAGTTGGAAAGCAACCGCTAATTTAGCTGCTCGTAAGCTAACAGGAACTTTTTTAGTTTCGGCTCAAGCCAATAGCAATAATTCAACAGAAATCATTAGTAGCCTTATTGAAGAGATCAAAAAGTTAAATGTTCTTGATACAACAGAAATACAAGTAGCTAAAGAGAAATTACAAGCAGAGTTTTATGCTAACACTAATACCAATACTGAAATAGCAGCTAAATGGGCAGAGCTAGAAAATTATAATATTGGTTCTAATTATGTAAAAGACTTACCATTAATACTATCACGTATTTCTAATGAAAAATTGCAACAAGTGGCTAATCAATACCTTACAACAGATAACTTATTAATTACTGTTACAGGAAAAGTTAGCGAACTTGAACCTAGCTTAAAAAAGTTAGGTAAAGTAGAAATTATTGGTCAAGCACTAAGCAATAATGAGACTAGCGAAAAAAAGTAAATTTTTATGTCTAAAGATATAACTTCAATGCAGGGGGATGAAAAGGCTAAACAAGTCCGGTCGTTATTTAATAACATTGCCCCTCATTATGATTTACTTAATCATTTATGCTCAATAAATATTGATAAACGTTGGCGAAGATTTACAGTTGAAAAGCTAGCTGATGTTTTAGCCCAACCTAATGCTAATGCTTTAGATGTTTGTTGTGGGACAGCAGATTTATCAATCGAGCTAGCAAAAAAAGTTTCTACCGTTGGAGTAGACTTTTCACACCCAATGTTAGTAATTGGTAATCAAAAAATCAAAAACTACCCTATTATTTTATTAGAAGGTGATGCTATGAAATTGCCTTTTACAGATAATAGTTTTAATGCTCTTACCTGTGCATTTGGGTTACGCAATCTATCTGATACATTTTTAGGTTTATCAGAATTTTATCGCTTGTTAAAGCCAGGAGGACGAGTAGCAATTTTAGAGCTTTCTCATCCAGTTGTACCTATATTTAGAGAAGTTTTTTTATTTTATTTTAATCGTCTTCTACCATTAATAGGCGGTTTAATTTCAGGTTCCTTAACAGCTTACAGTTATCTACCTGCCTCTGTAGCAAAGTTTCCTGACCAAAAACGTCTAGCTAAAATGATGGAAGACGTAGGTTATAAAAACGTCCATTATTTTAATCTCACAGGTGGCACAGCAGCTTTACATCTAGGTGATAAGACTTAATCTTAGCAAATCAAAATTAATCTTAAATATCTGCGCTAAACACTGTTAAAAATAGTTATAGAGGGATTAAAATGCCAAAAGCATTCCATCACCTTAAGGAGCAAAAAGCATGAAAGAATCAGCAATAGAATTTTTTACCTCCCGGTTTAATATAAATTTATCTGAAATAGGACAATTACTAAGTACAGCACTTTCTAAAGGTGGAGATTATGCTGATCTTTATTTTGAATATCGCATTAGCAATTCTGTAATGCTTGATGAGCAGCTAGTTAAATCTGCTTCTAAATCAATCTCTCAAGGTGTTGGAGTACGTGTTAATGCTGGAGAAAAAACTGGTTATGCCTATACAGATGAAATTAGTTTAGAAAGCATTAAACGTGCAGCACTAACAGCAGCTTATATAGCTCAAAGTGCTAAAGAACAAACTACACCAATAAATGTTACTGCGTTAGCAAATAAACATAATCTCTACGCGGTTGCAGAACCTTTATCAGAAATTTCTGCTAGCCATAAAATTGAGTTAGTAAAAGAAGTTGACCAACTTGCCCGAAATTTTGATAAGCGTATCAGAGAAGTACAAGCAATGTTTGCAGATGAATATAAAATTGTAATGATTGCAACATCTGAAGGTGTTTTAGCAGGTGATGTTCAACCGCTTTCACGTTTTGGAATATCTTGTATTGCTGATGAAGACGGCAATTTACAAATGGGACGTGCTGGCGGTGGTGGTCGTTCGGGAATGGAGCTTTTCCAAACCGAATTAACACCTAAAAGACTAGCTGAAGAAGCAGCACGCCAAGCTATTATTAACCTAGAAGCCGTTGATGCGCCAGCAGGAGCAATGGAAGTAGTTTTAGGCCCGGGATGGCCAGGAATTTTATTGCATGAAGCCGTTGGGCATGGTTTAGAAGCTGACTTTAACCGTAAAAAAACCTCTGCTTTTGCTGATTTATTAGGTCAACGTGTGGCATCAGAGCTTTGCACAATTGTTGATGATGGAACAATACCTAATCGTCGAGGATCATTAAATATCGATGATGAAGGAAATCCCACAACTAGCACAGTTTTAATTGAAAAAGGGATTCTAAAAGGCTTTATTAATGATAAGTTAAACGCTCGTTTGCTAGGTGTCCCATATACTGGCAATGGTCGGCGCGAAAGCTATCAACATATTCCTATGCCGCGAATGACTAACACTTTTATGTTAGCTGGCACAGAATCAACAGAAGATATTATTCGCAGTGTAAAACGTGGTATTTATGCAGTCCAATTTGGCGGCGGCCAAGTAGATATTACTAATGGTAAATTTGTTTTTTCAACCTCAGAAGCATATTTAATTGAAGATGGAAAAATTACTGCACCTGTTAAAGGAGCAACCTTAATTGGTAATGGCCCTGATGCTTTAACTAAAGTAACTGCTGTAGGTAATGATATGGCTTTAGATCATGGAATTGGCACTTGTGGAAAAGATGGTCAAAGCGTTCCTGTTGGTGTTGGACTTCCAACAATTAAAATTTCTGAAATGACTGTTGGCGGTACAAAAAGCTAAATTATAAATACCTAAATACCTAATGGAGCAACTAATGAAAAATACTAAAGATTTTGCAGTATCACTAGTAAAAGCAGCAATGAATAAAGGTGCTAGCGCGGCAGAAGTAATGGTTGTAGAAGGCTCAGAATTTTCTGTTGGTGTTAGGTTAGGTGAAATTGAAAAGCTAAAAGATTCTGCTAGCCAACATTTAGGCTTAAGGGTGCTTTGGGAAGGCCGTCAAGCTGCTCTTTCTACCTCAGATTTTTCCCGTGAAGCCCTAGATCGCTTAGTCCAAGAAGCCGTTGAACTAGCTCAAATGACATCGGTTGATGATCAGCTTTGTTTGCCAGATGAAGCAGATTACGCAAAAGATTGGCCTGATTTAGCCCTTTATGACTCAGAACTTGCAACACTTGCAACAGATAAAAAAATTGATTTAGCTTTAGCCGTAGAAACCTCAGCTAAAAATACAGATCCTAGAATTGTAAATTTTGATGGAGGTGGGTTTGATGCTGCTTGTCGTGGTGTAATTATGGCTAATTCTGCTGGATTTGTTGGAAGTTATGAAGCTACAGCTTGTTCTTTAGCCATTGTTCCTATTGCGTCAGAAAATGGCAGTATGCAACAAGATTATTGGTATGACAATAAACGTAAATTTAACCAATTAGAAAGTGCTGAATCTATTGGTAGACAAGCTGCTAATAGAGCATTGCGTAAGTTAGGCGGACGTAAAGTTAAAACTCAACAAGTGCCAGTAGTTTTTGATCAACGAGTTGCGGCTAGTTTACTTGGTGATATTTTTCAAGCAATTTCTGGTGATTCAATTATGCGTAAGTCTTCTTTTTTAGTTGGCAAGTTAGAAGAAAAAATAGCTAGCGACTTGCTAACAATAATAGACGATGGACGAATTGCAGGCGCATTAGGTTCGCGTCCATTTGATAGCGACGGACTACCAACACAGCGCACAGAAGTAGTTAAAAATGGTCAACTAAATAGCTATTTACTTAATACTTACACAGCTAAAAAACTAGGCTTAAAGTCTACAGCCAATGCTTCAAGGGGTTTAAGTGGGCCGCCTACAGTGACTTGTAATAATTTCTTTATTGCAGCCGGAAAAAGTTCTCCAAAAGAAATAATTTCTTCGGTAAAAACTGGTTTTTTTGTAACCGATTTGATGGGTTTTGGTGTCAATATAGTTACGGGCGATTACTCGCGCGGTGCGTCTGGCATCTGGATCGAAAACGGCGAGCTAACTTTTCCAGTTGAAGAAGTTACAATTGCTGGTAACTTAAAAGAAATGCTAAAGCAAATAGAAATGGTAGGCAGTGATTTAGATTTCCGTGATCGTATCTCAGCACCAACGCTCAAAATAGAAAAAATGATTATTAGTGGAGAGTAAAAACTATGTTTGAGCAAGATTTAGGTAAACCAAAAGAAAAAGATAATAAAAGCGTAGTGATTATTTCTTTAGTATTAGTGCTTCTATTATCGATAGGTGGAATATTAGTTTATCGTTCTTTTGCAAATACCCCAAAAACACCGCCAACCCCAGGGCTAGCAGGAGCATTAAGAGCAGGTAGCCAAGGTTATGACGAGTATATTAAACAGGTAGTAATTACTAATCAGGAGCAGTTTTATTCTGCTAATGCTTTGGGTGGCAATGTACTTACAGCTAAAGGTAGAGTACAAAATCTTGGTAATCGAATGATTAAAGGTTTAGAAATACGTCTTGTTGCTTATGATATGGAATATAAACCTTTAGCACAGAGAGTATTTACACCAGTTCCAAAAGAAGCATCTGAAATATTAGCTAATGGAACACTTCCTATTACTTATTCAATAGGTAATGCGCCAGAAGAAAGTATGGTTAGAGAAATTAAACTAGAAGTTACAGGATTAATTTTTTAGCTATTAGTTTTTTGGTTATCAATAAATAAGCCTCGCTAAATAGTTTATTTAGCGAGGCTTATTAGAATTTAACAATCTTAAAGTTATCTAATTATTTCATCTTTAGCAATTCGCCCATCTCTAATAGATAAAACTCGATGAGCATGAGTAGCAACATCTGGTTCATGAGTAACTAAAATAATAGTGTTGCCTGCTTGATGAAGACGTTCAAACAAACCCATAATTTCTCTACTAGTAGCAGAATCCAGGTTTCCTGTTGGTTCATCAGCCAAAATAATAGAAGGGTTATTAACTAATGCTCTTGCAATAGCAACTCTTTGACGTTGACCACCAGAGAGTTCATTAGGTTTATGGCTCATTCTATGGGCTAAATCTACTTGTTCTAAAGCTTTTTTAGCTTTAGCAATTCGCTCGCTGCTAGAAACCCCACTATAAATCAATGGTAGTTCTACATTATGAAGTGCTGTAGCACGAGGGAGTAAGTTAAAAGTTTGAAAAACAAATCCTATTTCTTTATTACGAATATGTGCAAGTTCGTCATCATCCATCTTAGAAACTAGTTTGCTATTAAGCCAATATTGGCCTTGAGTTGGAGTATCTAAACATCCTATCAAGTTCATCAGAGTAGATTTACCAGAACCTGAAGGGCCAATAATTGCTACATATTCATTACGTTTTATTTCAAAACTAACACCAGCTAGAGCGTGAATTTCTTCATCACCCATTATGTAGGACTTCCACAAATTTTCTGTACGTATCAGGGTTTCTTTAGCACTATTTTGTTGAAGTTGTTTGGTAATATCTATTTTTGGTTCAGCTACCATACTAGTCGACATAATTACTTCTCGTCTTTCTCCTTATTGGCTTTGTTTGCAGACTCTTGTTTAATTTCAGTACCAGATTTTAAGTTTCGTAACTCACGAAATGGCCCAGTAACAATTTTATCAGATTCAGTCAATCCTTCAATTACTTCTATATCTGTATCACCAGTAATGCCTGTTTTAACAACAACAAATTCTGCTTTATTATCTTTTACTACATAAACACCTTGAACTTCTTCACGTTTTTTAGCTTGTTCTGTTTCCACTTTTTGTGCTTCATTAGCTGCTGGTTTTTCTTGTGCTTTTTTCTCTTCAGCCAAATCTTTAATCACAAGTGCTTGAAGTGGAATAGCTAAAACGCTGTTTCGTGTATCTGTAGTAACAGTAGCGGTAGCAGACATACCTGGACGGAGTCTATTAAGTGTTTCTAGGTTAGCTTTTAATTTTATTACAACCTTAAAATCTTTTGCTTCTTGGGATGTACTAGTTTGTGCAATAGTTTGACCTGAACGAGTAACAGCACTATGGCCTATTTCTGTTACTTCTCCATCAATTTCAGTTTCGCCTAAAGCATCAACTTTTACTTTAGCAGGTTGACCTGTTCTAACATTAGCAATATCGGTTTCATCAACTTTTACTTCAACATTGACATCTGCCATATCAGCAATCATAACTAATGGAGAGCTATTAAAGCTAGCTAAGACAAACTCACCTTCTTTGACTGGTAAACTAGAAACAACCCCATTAATAGGAGAATTTCTAATAGTTTTTGATAATTGGTCTTGGGCAGTAAATAATTGAGCTTTAGTTGCGCCAATACGTTCAACAGTAGATTTATATGTACTTTCTGAACGTTTTACAGCCGCTTCAGCATTTTTTAAGCTATCTTCTAATTGCTTAATTCTAGCTTTTTGGCTATCTATAGTTGCAACAGCTACATCTCTACGAGCTTTAGCAGCGTCAAATTGAGCTTTAGAAAAAACGCCTGCCTCTACCATATCAACAGATCTTTGATATTCTGCTTCAGCTAAAATTAAATCTGCTTGGGCGCGTTTAAGATCAGCTTCAGCACCTAAAATAGCATTTTTTGCACTATTAACATTATTTTCTGCTGCTCGCCATTCAATTTCCGCTGATCTAGCATTTTGTTCTTCTGATCTTAGAATAGCTTCCTGGCTAGCTGCTTGATTAGCTTGTATTGTAGGGTCAACTTTTAAGAGGGGTTGATTAGCTTTAACTACATCGCCTTCTTTTACATAAATATTTGTAACTCGGCCTGCAACTTCTGCTGTTAAATTATAAAACTTGACTGGACGTACTTCTCCAGAAGCAGTCACTTTAGATTCGAGGAGATCTCGTTTTTTTACAGGGGAAATTTGAACTTCGGTGACAGCTTTGTTGCTAGACATTACACTAGCTGTAATTACTGCACCAGCAATTATTACTACTAATAAAAAAACGCCTATTTTCTTTTTTCTACTAAATGCCATGATAGTTTTTGACCGCCTCCTTCGACGGGTTTAAGCTATTTTTTGTTATTTACTAGTTGCTTTTCCATCATAACCCAACTACTTACTTTTGGACAATTAGTGCTATGAGAAATAAAATTTGATAGAAAAACTTGCTAGATGGATAGGATTTTTGCTCTCCAGCCTTTACGACTCAATTTTAATATAGGTTTCAAGATCTTTCCCTGATCAAAAACTAAATTCGCCTTTATTTGATTTTTTCTTTTGCCAAATAAACTATTTCAAATAAAATAGTCAACTCTAAACTTATTAAACCTATATTTATATTAAAATTTTTATTCTAAAAATATTAGAGGTATTTTTTATGCCAATAGAAAGACGACGAATACAAGCAGAATATCGTGCAGGTAAACGATTTTTAGCTATGTTTATGGAAAAATATCCTTTATTAGGTCGAATTGCTTATTTATCCAAAGGTGAAGTAAAAAAAATTTATGTTAGAACTCTTTTTGTTGACTCTATGCCTGAAAAGGAAATACTTGATTTTGCTGGAGTAGTAGGTGGATTAATATCTCAACAAGAGGGTGTAGAAGTTTTACTTATTCCTGAAGAGCCTATCACTACTTTAGAACTTACAACAGATGAAGAAATGAAATCTATCCAGCAAAAAATTAGTGATTTTGTTCAAGTTTTATCTAAATTACGATTATTTAGCGATCAAACGGCACAACAACAAAAAGAGCAATATTTAGCTAGATTAAAAGCTTATTATGATGCACAGCTTAAATATTTATTAAAACCTAATAATGTTTAGTAAAATATTAAAAATAAAACCTAGCATTTTATATAAAATTTATTTAGAACAATATTAGCTTTATACAAGTAAATTCTCATTGTTCTGAGTTTTTGCATATTAATTTTAAGTTTTATATCCATCTTATTTTGATTTACCATTTATAATTAAATTTGATTTGCTTTTCTATGGTATTTTCATGTAAATTTAGCCATCCTGATAAAACACACTACAAATAAATAACTAATACCTTATTATCTCTGCCTATAAACGCAATTAGGTAAAATTATATGTCTCAAAAGTTAGTTTTGTTATTAAGTTTAATAGTATTTTTATTTATATTTTCCCCTCAAGCAATTATTGCTCAGTCTAGTTCCCCAACAAGTAGTTCAGTAGTTGGAATAGTAAGCGATACAACAGGCGCAGTAATAGTTGGTGCTAGCATTACACTACGTAATATTAGTACTAATTTAGAGCGCGAAACCCAAGTTAATGATCAGGGGTTTTACTCATTAACACAGTTACCTCCTGGTGAATATCAAGTTATTGTTGAAGCTAATGGATTTAGCACATCAAAAAATGAAAAACTTATTTTAAGTCTTGGGACTACAGCTTTATTGGATGTAACATTAAACCTTTCTCAGGAAAATAATGTAATTGAAGTAATAGATTCTGCAATAATTAATCAGGGCAAAACTGAAAGTAGCACCAATGTTGATCGTCAGACAATTGCAGATTTACCAATAAATAGACGAGATTTCTTAGAGTTTGCACTTACTTCAGCCCGTGTTACAAAAGATGCAAACCGTAGCCAAGGTGTACTAACAACTTCTGGTTTATCAATCAACGGGCAAAATCCACGAACAAATAATTTAACTATTGATGGTTTGTCTAACAATGAATTTGCTAGTGGTGGGAGATTATCACCTTTTAGCCAGGAAGCCGTCCAAGAATTTCAAGTAATTACCAATAGTTTTTCTGCTGAAATTGGGCGCACTTTAGCAGGCACAATTAATATTGTTACTAAAGGTGGAAGTAATGAATTAAAAGGTAATTTATTTTCACTTTATCGTAGTGATGAACTAAGTGCAAGGAATGCTTTTTCTGCTACAAACCCAGAATTTAAACAACATCAATTTGGGTCAACTCTTGGTGGTGCAATAAAAGAAAACAAAGCTTTCTTTTTCGCTTCATTTGAACGCCTGTCAATAAAACAAAACAATATTGTTACTATTTCTGATGAAACTTTAGCCTCAATTAGACGACAAGGTTTTTCTCAAAATAATGGAGCAATTCCTTTTTCAATTGCTAATACGGGGGTACTTTTACGCTCAGATTTTCTAGTTTCTAATAATGACACTTTATGGATACGCTATAACGGCAACACTTCATACAATGGGGCTTTAGAGCAGTTTGGTGGGCTAGTAGGTGATACGGCTGGCGGACAATTTAGAGCCAATGATAATTCAATTGCTCTAAACAACACTTATTTTAATAGCAATGGTTTAGTTAATGAGACTAGATTTATTTTTTCACGCTTAAACCGTAAAACTACGCCTATAGGAACACAGCCCCAAGTTCAACTTGTTGCCCCTGAAGGAACTATAAACATAGGTCAAAACATAGTTTTACCTCAACAAACTCGGCAAAGATTATATCAGCTAGTAAATAACACTAGTATTGGTTATAAAAATCAAAATGTAAAATTTGGGGTAGATTTAATTTATCTTCAATCACTCCCAGGGACTTTTATTCAGCAATTTGTTAACGGAACCTATAATTTTACCCCCCTAAATTTTAGTGAAATTACAGGAATTGCTGGACTACCAGATTTTACAGGCTTAGAAGCTTTTGACCCTAGTTTGCGTAGTTCTGAACAAAGAGCTTTTCTTAACTTTCTTGCTGCTAATCCAAATAATATTTTTCCAGGTCTACCCCCAGGACTACCTCTAGCCGATCTACCTATACCAAGGCTTTTTGCTCAAGGTTTTGGCAATGGTCAAGTTTCATTAAAAGCATTCTCTTTTGGGACATTTTTGCAAGATGATATAAAAATCAAGCCTAATCTAATCATTAAATTAGGTTTACGTTATGATATAAATAGAGTTACTAATATTCCTAATAACAGTGGAAATTTTAGCCCAAGGATATCTTTTTCTTATACCCCTAGCAAAACAAGTAACTTAAATATTAGTGGTAATTACGGTTTATTTTTTGGCCTACCAATTGGAGCTATTAGCGGGGTGTTAGATAGTTTTAAGAATGGCTTTCGCTCATTAACATTATTTCTACCTACTTCTGCTTTACCTTTAACATTGCCAGACAAAAGATTTCCTATTAGTAATGATTTGCCCACAGGAGTTCCTTTTATCCCTCAATTATCTTTTCAATCACAAATTGATAGGAATTTCTTAAGTAGCTATAGCCAACAAGCAAACTTAAATATTAGTTATTTATTAAAGAAAAATACTCAATTAAGCATAGAATATACTTTTGTTCGTGGTCTTAGGCTTATTTCAATGCGTGATATAAATCCTATAGTCCGGCCAATAGCAATTGATCCTATAGGTAGTTTTGTTAGCGGAAGAGTAGATCCAAGCCAAGGAACTCTTCTAAACATAGAATCAGCTTATGATAGCTATTATCATGCTTTAACTTTATCTATAAAACGTAGACTACAAAACAGAGCAGCCTTGCTTGCTAGCTACACTTATTCTAAATCTATTGATAACTCTAGTGACTTTAGTATTGTTATAGCTGAAGTAGGAAATCCATTAAAACCAGGTAGTGAAAGAGGTCTTTCATTACAAGATATTAGAAACAGACTAGTTTTTTCTGGTATTTTTGATATTAGTTACAATAAAAATTTTTTATTAAAAGATTTACAAGTATCTAGTATTATTACCCTAGAGTCGGGTAGACCTTATAATTTACTTGCAGGGGTAGATTTAGATTTAAGCGGTGATGCAAATCCAACAGATCGTCCAACTGCTATTGGCCGTAATGTGGGTATATTGCCAGGGTTTGCTAATATAGATCTTCGACTTATTAAAAGTGTAAAATTTCAAGAAAAATATAATGCTCAAATCATTTTTGAAGTATTTAATTTATTTAATCGAGTAAATATTAGTGATATAAATCGCACTTTTCCACCTGATAAAAATGGGAATTTTAACTTGCCTGCTCAGGAAAATGGACGCTTTATTGCACCAGTTGAACGCTTTCGAGGGGCTTTTTCTCCTCGTCAATTACAAATTGGATTAAAACTTTCTTTTTAATACTATGTTTACTAATTCAGATTTTGATAACTTATACAAAATGCTAGATTTAGCTATGGTGACAGAAGATTGCGGTGTTAAATGCGGCAAATTCTGTTGTGTTAGTCAAGATGGTAAAGTTGATAAAACTTTTCGCTACCTTCTACCAGCAGAAGTAGATTTTCTAGTTGCTAATAACTTTCATCACTACAATGATTTAGAAGATTTTATTTTTGTAATTCGATATGTTAGCAAAGATCCTAATAGTTGTGGTTGTGAAAAAGTTAGAGATTATCGCCCTTTTTGTTGTCGTATGTTTCCTTTTAGGCCAATAATTGATGAAAATCTTTGCCAAGTTACTGCAATAACAAAAGTTTCTGATTCTTATTTTACCCCTTGTTGGATAACAGAAGTTTTACCTCAGTGGCAGCAAGCAGCAATCAAAGCTTGGAATTATGTCTTATCTGATAGAGATAACTTAATATTTTATACTCAGTGTTATTTTTCATTAAAAAAAGGTGAAAGTTTTTCAGGCTCATTTTTAGAAGCAATGACAGTAGATGAAGAGTTTAGAGAACAAATTTTTAATATTCCAAACCTATCAAACACAATTTTATGGGAAAATACAAATAAGTTTTTTCAATATATTTTGTAATGCTTTCTAAAACCTAATGTTTTAAGAATTAATTTTATTTATCCTAGGAAAAAGTCTTAGCCAAAAAAACATTTTTGTATTACCATTCTATTTGCCCCAATCACGTCAAAAAATTTAACAGTGTTTCGAGGTTTTAAGCAAGTGACGGGTTGCCAACAATATTAAGTATTAAATTTTAATATTGTAATTAAAAAGGCAATTATTGGGGCACCAAAATTTTGTAGAATTCTTGCTGACCTCAAAACTTGTTTTGTAGTTAAAAACAAGGAGGCAATATGTTAGTGATTGAGAAAAATTATCTAGAAACTTATGCAGAAAAAGCACGCCAATTAGAAAAGCAAATCCAACAAACTACTACTACTACAAAACTTAGTGAACTTGCCCATGAGATAGCTACTTATCATAGAATTTTATCGGCCTATTTAATGTCTAGCAATCAACCTGATAAAGAAATTCTTGGCGAGTTACTACAAAAGTTTAGTCAAATTGAAACAGAAGTTTTAATTAAGTTTTATGGACGCGTTAGTTCTAGCCCTACTAATAAAGTGCTATAAGTATTAACACTATATTATTTATTTAGCGACCATGTTACTAGTAATTTGCTAGTAGTATGGTTTTAGTTTTTTCTACGGGATTTTATTTAGCAAAATTTTTAGATAACTAATAAAATTTGTCAAAATCTAATCTAGTGGGGAAAACAAAGTGGATCTACATTTAAGAATTTTAGAGCTTAGTTTAGATGCAAAAACTTGGATTGAATATATTTTGCAGCAAACTCATGAATCTATGCAAAATGATGGCACAGCAGAAATGACAGATGTTGCTAGTGGAGTTCAACGCTTAAGCGAAAAAGTAGAAGAAATGAAAAAAATCCTCGTGGAATATATGCCACAACCCGTTGTTATTGGAAATAGACAATATCCAAGCCTACAAGATGCTCAACAAGCTTTTCAACAAGATGACGGATACCCTAGCGAAACTTTACTAGGTAGATACTATGCGGTTGGCACTAAACAAAGTGGTTATGATATACAATTCCTTACTCGTGATCTTTATGAAAGAACACAAAGAGATCAAAAAGATTTGGAAATTATAGAGCTACAAAAATAGCTAATTTTCCAAATGACCTAAATTAAGCATTAAAATCCCAAGAAAACCCTTGAGGCATTGCTGGCATTGGCTCTTCTTCTAATGTTGGATAAGGCAATATTTGGTTGTCTTTATTGTTTTTATCCACAACAAATTTTAACACTGTACGAAGCACGCCAACGTGTTGAGTTTCTACAGGCAAAATAGTAATAATCAAATTTTGACCTTCTGGAGTTTTGAGCTTATTCTTAAAAGCATCAAGGTAAACTTTTGATGCAATTAATTCTAATGCCATGCCATAGCGAACAGCTTCAGACTCTTTCTTTAAGATTTGTGCTGGTATAGGGAATGTGCCTAGCCCTTTATAGTTAGCTACCTCACCACCTAATGCTTTTACAGCTTTAATTAAAGCTTCTCTATGAGCTAAATGGTCATCAGAAAATTGTGCAGTTACATCTAAAAGAGGTTTACTAACAAGAATTTTTTCTTTTTTTAAGCCTAAATAAGTATTTATAGCCCTTTGTTCTAGTTGAATTGCCATATTAGCAATAGCTATGTCATTAGCTTTTGGATCAACTTTTCCAGTAGAAGCCCCAGGTTCAGTTTTAGCCGCGCCTTTACCTTTGCCTTTTTGAGGCATATTAGCAACCATTGCTAAAGTAGGATTTAGTGCAGCACCAAGTGCATTAATTATTCCAACAGTTCCTGTCATTGCTGCCATTTTGAGCAGATCTCTACGTGCTATTTCAACCAAATTAATCTTTTTTTGCATTTGTTAAACCCCAGTAAGTTGAAGTCTGAAACTCTGACATTGCTCTCTTTAAGTAGGTTGGCGATATCATCATATATTATCGTGTTGTGTGCAAGCAGATTTTTTCATTATTTTGGAGATTCTACTTATTAAACTCCTTGCACACAAAGAGCTAAAAATAGATAATGTCATCTATCATAACTTAAAATCCCCAAACAAGCTTTTAAGGAGCATTTTCATGAGTAAGAGTGATGGTGTTGATCTTGAGAAAAGAAGTTTTATTCATAAATTAACTGGGGCTGGGGCTTTAACAATGCTAGCTCAAGTGCTTGGCCCGGCAGCTAATCCTAATCTAGCCGCAATTGCAGCACAAAAGCCTTCTAAAGGTGGAGATGTAGCTCTTCTTAATGAGGCAATTTTATTAGAGCAAAAAGCTGTAAATACTTATCAAGCCGCACTACAAGCAGATTTAATTAAAACACCTGCTTTAGTTGATGCTGCCTTTGCTTTTGTCATTGATCATCAATACCATCGGGAAACTATTTCACGTTTTGTTAGAGGGACTCTTAAAGCTACTCCTCCTATAACAGATGATAAAAAAATAGGTACTTTTCCTGTACCTGAATCAGTCTTAAAAGGCAAAGAAGCTGATGTTCTACGTTATGCACTAACTTTAGAAGTTATTGCATCTAAAACATATTTAGATTTTCTTAGTGGTAAACTAAATACCCCTGATGCTAAAGGGCTTATCGCTTCTATTTTAGCAGTAGAAACCCAACATGTAGCTGTTAGCCGCACTGCTCTAATGTTAGTACTTAAAGACAAAGGATTAGCAGAAGATAAACAATTAGTTCCTTTTCCATTTTTTAATGAACAACCCACTCCAGCAGTACCAGCTTAATTGTTAACAACAAAAACCCACCATTAAAGTAATAACCTTAGAGGTGGGTTGCTGTCTTTATAAATACTTCCGCCTTTTTATTTATTTATTCTAAAAATTCTTACAACTCCATTAATAGCAATTTGTTAAGCTTAGTTTTAGCGCAAAAATTTAGAACTTTTGCTATTATCTAACTGCCTTTATTTTTACTTGTGTCTAAGTTTCTAATAAATCATAGGTAGAAAAAACAATGTATAACCATCAAGACTTATTAAAAGAATTAAATGAAAACTTATCTTTAAACAAAAAATTAAATATTATTCATAGTGTCTTAAAACAAAAACTAGAATTTACTGACCGAATAGCGGTTGCACTTTATGACACTAAAACAGACCTCTTAAAAACCTTTATTTATAGCAGTAGTGAAGAACATCCCTTGACTTTTTATGAAGCCAAATTATCGGAGACCGCATCATTAAAAGAAATTGTTAATCTTAAACGGCCTAGAGTAGTTAATGATTTAGCTATTTTTGACCGTAACAAAGCTAAACATTCACAAAAAATTCTTGCTTCTGGCTATGGTTCTAGTTACACATTACCTATGTACTTAAATGGTACATTTTGGGGATTTGTTTTTTTTAATTCCTACCAGAAAAATTACTTCTCTGATGAAATTCTTTTTGACCTGGATATAATTGGGCATCTAATTTCTAGTATTACTACTAATGAGTTAAGAACCGTTAAAACAATGCTTGCTGCACTAAAAACGGCTAATGATATGGTGCATTATCGTGATCCTGAGACTGGCGGACACTTAAATAGAATGGCAAGATTTTCCCGTCTAATTGCCCAAGACCTGGCTCAACACGGAATTTATAAAATTACTGATGAATTTATTGAATGGATTTACGCATTTTCACCTATGCATGATGTTGGCAAAATAGGTATTCCCGATAATGTTTTATTAAAACCAGGAAAGCTTAATACAGAAGAGTTTGAAATTATGAAAACTCATACTCTTAAAGGTCAAGCTATAATTAATTCCATGATTGAAAATTTCAACTTAGAATCCTTTGATGGTATTGATATATTACGTAATATTGCAACTTGCCATCATGAAACAATGGACGGCCAAGGCTATCCCTTTGGACTAAAAAATGGAGAAATTCCTCTAGAGGCAAGAATAATTGCTGTTGCAGATATTTTTGACGCGCTAACTAGCAAAAGACCTTATAAACTGGCTTGGTCTAATGAAGATGCTTTTTCTCTATTAGAAAGACTAGCTAAAGATAAGTTGGATCAAAATTGTGTGTCAGCATTAATGCGCAATCAAGATAAAATTTTAGAAATACAAGTTAAATTTCAAGACACAGAATAAGCTAAAGTTTTTGGAGTAATAAACGATGTCAGAACAAGAAATTATAGCTAATTTACTTACAGAGCAAGATGTTAATTTAGTTAAAAAACTAATTGCATTACTACCAATAGCTTTAGTTTATAAAGAAGAAAATTTATTCTCTCCAAATCAAGCTACCTTAAAATTACTTGGGTATGAAAGCACAGAAATTATTACTTTAACTGATTGGCAAGAAAAAATTTGTGCTGCCAATAATTACAAAATAGAAAATGGTACTTCCCAAACTTTAGTATTAATCAAAAAAGATAACTCTCATTGTTTTTCATCTTTAACAATATACAAACAAGCTAATTTTGAAATTTGGCTGTTGCAAGACATTAGTTATTACTTAAGGATAGAGCAAATAGCAAAAGATAATGAAATACAAATGACTAGCATTGTTGATTCTGCTATGGATGGAATAATTAGTGTTAATAGAGAGCAAAATATTTTAGTTTTTAATAAAGCCGCAGAAGATATTTTTGGTTACAGAGCAGAAGAGGTAATTGGGAAGCCTCTAAATTTACTAATTCCACATCGTTTTCATCAAACACACCATAAACATATACATAAATTTGAAAAAACTGGTGTAAGTACCCGAAGAATGGGACATTTAGGAACAATTACAGGTCTAAAAGCCAATGGAGAAGAATTTCCTATTGAAGCCTCTATTTCTCAAGTAAAAATACAAGGTCAAATGATATACACTGTTATATTACGTGATATAACAGAACGCTTACGATTAGAAGAAGAACTAAAACAAGCCCAAGAAGAAAAATTAGCTCGAAAACAAGAACAATTACTAGAATCTTATAAAAAAGCAGATCAAATTTTTTCTGCTTTAGTAGAAATCCTACCCAACACAGTTTTAGATGGTAAATATCGATTAGAAACTAAAATTGGAAAAGGTGGTTATGGGGTTGTTTATCGAGCAACTCATTTAGCATTAAATCGTTTAGTAGCTGTAAAAATTTTTCGCCCTATAGCAGCTAATGAAAGCCAGGAAAATTTAAGTCGTTTTCGTTTAGAGGGTATTTCAACTTGTAGAGTTAATCATATCAACGCGGTTTCTATCTTAGATTCTGGAGTTTCTTTAGAAGGAATTGTTTATTTAGTAATGGAGCTTTTAGAAGGATATTCCTTAGCTACAGAACTAGAAGAGTTTAAAACTTTGTCTGTTAAACGCTGTTTAGAACTTTTAATCCCTACTTGCAATGTTTTAGCTGAGGCCCATCGTGCAGGAGTAATTCACCGGGATATAAAACCAGACAATATTTTTTTACATAAAAGCGGTGATACAGAAATAGTTAAAGTCGTAGATTTTGGTATTGCTAAGTTTTTAGATCAGTCTTCTGGAATGATAGATTTGCAAAATCTAACAGTACAAGGAATTATTCTAGGCACTCCAATATATATGGCTCCAGAAAGATTAAGTAATTCTTTTTATGATGGTCGTTCTGATGTTTATAGCCTTGGAATTATGTTCTATCAAATGCTATGCGGGCATCCCCCTTTTGAAATAGGATTAGGAGGGATTTTTTCTGTAGCAATTTCACATATTAGTGAAAAACCTCAAATGTTAACAAGCATAGATGCTGATATTCCTCTAGCTATAGAAGATATAGTAATGAGAACTTTAAGCAAAGAAGCCGTCTATCGCCCAAGTGCAGAGGAGCTATCACAAGAATTACAAAAGCTTTTACAATCACTTTCAGAAAAAGAATTAAATTATAACCATAACCTTAAGCATAAATCACGTACTAGTTCTACTACTACTGAAACTTTGGTTATTTAAGCAAACTTTTAGATTTTAGCTTATGAAAAACATATATTTACCTATTGCGTTAATTATTTTTCTTAGTGTTGCATTAGCTAGTGTTTTAGCTTCAATCAATGATGAGTTAAAAAAACCTTTAGACCTTAACTCTACTGAATATGTCAAGTCAATGTTACTAAAATAGGTGATCGTCATATTCGTTTACCTCTAGCATGGAATATTGAAGAAAAGCGTTGGTTTCACTTAAACGGTGGTTTTCTTGATCCTGATGGAACAGATTTTAATAAACATCTTTCGCTATGGGATGCTAATTGTATTTTCTGCCATAATGTTAAACCTAATCCTGGCTATGATTTACAACAACAGACATTTAATTCTAAAGTAGCAGAGCAAGGTATTGCTTGCGAAAGTTGTCACGGGCCAGCCAAAGAACATATCTTGCGTAATAGCAACCCTTTAAGACGCTATCTTTTATATTATTCTAGCCATTCAGACCAAACTATTGTTTCTCCTATAAAGCTACCTAAAGAAGCACAATTACAAGTTTGCGGTCGCTGTCATGGTCAAAGACAACCTAACCCAACAGAAAGAATAAAAGAGTTTATGACTACAGGAGATCCTTTTATTCCAAGTCATAACTTAAATAATTTTACTAAACCTCTTTGGATTGATAGTAAATTGCCAAGCATTGATTTATCTCTAAGATTTTGGGCTGATGGTACACCAAGACTAACAGCATATGAATACCAAGGAATTTTACAATCTGTTGATTATCAAAAAGGAAATTTAACCTGTCTTTCTTGTCACAATATGCACGGCGGTGATCCAAAAGGGATGATTAATCCAGAAATGCGAACAAACAAAGCTTGTTTACAATGTCATGAAAAATTCCAAAGCGATATTTCCGCACATACTAAACACTTGGCAGATAGTTCTGGGAGTAATTGCTATAACTGTCATATGCCAAAAATGGCTTATGGTATTTTGCAAGTCCATCGTTCTCATAGAATCCAAAAACCCGATCCTAGTCGTTCTTGGAAATATAAAATGCCTGAAGCTTGTACACTTTGCCATAATAATCAAAATGTAATTTGGGCAGCTAAGGAATTTAATAAAAAATATTCTAAATCAGAAATTTCTGATTTACCTACAGACACTCAATATGAAATAGCAGAAAATATCCGTGCTTTATTTGCTGGTGATGTGGTTCAACGAACTGTAGCATTATCAGCACTTTCTAGAGATGATCTTTACATTAAAAATCCAAAAGCCCAGCTTTGGACAATCCCTTTCTTTTTACTAGTAATGGAAAAAGACCGCTACCCAGCAATTAGACATTTTGCCTATCGTAGTCTAAAAACTGTTGTGGAAAGATTGAATCCCCTAATGACAGATCTAATTAAGCCAACCTCACAAATAGCTGTATTTGACCCACAATCTAACCCAGAATCCCGCCAAAAAATAATTAATCAGTGGGGTGATTGGTGGAATAGGTTAGATAAAAAGTTTTATCCTCATCCAGGCCCAGCTGTACCATTAGACGAAAATTTCCAAATTATTTCTTCTAAAATTGACTATTTATTAGCTAACCAACCTCAAGGAGAAATTTCCATTGGCGAATAAAGCTTCTAATTTAACAACTCCAACAAATATTAAAGAAAAAAATAATGAAATTAGTGAACCCTCTAAAACAGAGATAACTCCCTCAGAAACTATAAGTAGTAAAGACTTAAGCAAAAGACATAAGCGTTATGGATGGACTGCGCTTTTTCTATTTTTAAGTTTTGGCTCTTTGCTAGAAGGTTTACTAGGCTTTAAGTCTATAGGATTAGTAATGGATCCTTTGCGTAGAGAACTTTGGTCACTAGCACATTTTCATGGTGCAATGTTGGCGATTATCAACTTAGTTTATTCTCACTGGACAGAAAATATTAGCTCTAGTCAACAAAATATTGCTTCATGGTCATTGATTTTTGGCAGCATATTGCTGCCTCTAGGCTTTTTTTTAGGTGGGATAGCACATTTAGAAGCTGATCCTAGTTTAGGTATATTTTTAGTTCCTATTGGAACCTTAATGCTACTTTACACTATATTTTTACAAGTTATTAATAGTTGGAAAAAATAGGTAAGCTTAAGAAAATAATGGCTATGTATTTTGTAAAATACATAGCCATAGAGAGGGTGTAGAAAGAACTTTTTATACTAGTTTACGCCTACTGCTGTCCAAGATTCTCTAACCTTTTGAACCTCTGTAGAGTTAGCTCCATAAAGATCAGTAGCAGCATTAATAGTAGCTTGACGTGCTTGAGCAAATGTTGTGTTAGGAGTCATATACATGCTTAATGCACGATAGAAGATCTTAAGACCTTTTTCCATACCAATACCATTTGCTACACTAATGCCAGATGTGCGATTAGTTCCGCCTTGCACTAATAAATAGAATGCGTTGTTAGCAATACCTGATGAACCGTGAACTTCCGTTTGTCTTGGATAATCACGATAGTTATCAATACTATAATCATCTCTTGATGGGTCATCCATATAACGTAGAGCATCGCCAGGTGTGCCAGGTGTGAAAGCATCTTCACCTACTGACCAATTCCATTGACCACCCGTTTGTTGAGCAGCATACCATTCAACACCAGTACCAAAAATGTCAGACATTGCTTCATTTAAGCCACCAGATTCAGCATTATAAATCAAGCCAGCAGTACGTTCTGTTAAACCGTGAGTAATTTCATGACCTGCAATGTCAAGGGTTGTAAGCGGTGTAAAGGTTCGGCCATCACCATCACCATAATTCATAGTTGAACCATCCCAATAAGCATTATTGTAATTGCTTCTAATATGAACATTAGAAATTAATGCTTCACCACGTCCATCAATAGAGTTACGGCCTAATATATTTTGATAGAAATCCCAAGTCATACGAGAACCATAATGCGCATCAACTGCGGATCTTTGACGTGTAGAATCCCCTGCTTCACCCCAAACATTGTTATTATCATTGATATTTGTTGCACCAGAACCAGAGGTTCTATTTTGTGCATCTAGTGTGCGTGAACCTCCACGAGAAGCATCCCTCATTGAAAATGTACCATCTGCATTACGAGTAGTAGTCATTGGAACATTATTACCCCTATAAAGTGTTGAACCTGTTCCATCACCTGTTGGTGTTGGGGTTGGGGTTGGGGTTGGGGTTGGGGTTGGGGTTGGGGTTGGGGTCGGGGTTGGGGTTGGGGTTGGGGTTGGGGTCGGAGTTGGTGTAGTTCTTTTAGTAATAGTCAAACCCCAAGAATTGAATTTTCCAGTATCTTGAGCAGCAGTATCTTGAACAGTCATTTTCCATTGGCCTTTGATAGATTCGCCAGGAAATTGAGCAGAAAGATCTAAGGCACTAAGAATAAGGTTATCAGCAGAGCCACCAGCTTTGTTGCTAATGATAGCTTCTTTACCTGATGGAGAAGTTAATTTAACAACTAAATCACCACGATATGTATGAGTAATGTTAGTATCTAACTTAATGCTTTCTAGTTGGCCTTCATCAGTAATATCAATAGTTGAAGTAACGGTTTGATTATCTAAAATATTTGCATTTGGAGTAGCTGTTTTGGTAATTACACTTGGAGTAGTTCTAGGATTACCATCAACAGATAAGCTCCAGGATTTTAATGTGCCTGTATCTTGAGTAGCTTTATCTTCTACAACTAAAGACCATTCGCCTTTGCTTTTCATACCATTAAAATCTGCTGGGTTAGCTGTAAAAGTTAAGTTATCAGCAGAACCGCCAGCGATTATGTAAAGTAACTTCTTTACCTTCTGGAGAACGTAGCTTAACAATTAGATCACCGCGATAAGTATGTGCTATATCAACATTAACTTTAACAGCAGTAATATCTAAATCATCATTAATAGTAATTTTAGAAGTAGTAGTTTGGTTATCTAAAATAGGAGCATTTGGACTAGCTGAACCAGTAGCGGTTAAAGATTGTGCGGCTGCACCTCTAGCATTACCTAATAAAGAACCTGCACCTTGTGGGCGATTTGGCATTGCGCCATCAGGCATAACACGGCCACGACCAGCAGTTTGACCAGTGCGGTTTCCTGGGCTAGCTGAACCACTAGCACTCATCCAAGGTGGAACTATTCCTGTGTTGCCATTGGCTGAACCTGTACCAATACCATTTTGTACTCCATTGCTTGCAGCTTCTCGACCTACTGCCATATCAAGACAATGTGGGCAAAGAACTGGTAGTTCATTAAATTGGCTAATTATTTCTCCACTCTTAGCATCAACCATATAATTCATCTTTGTTGGAGGATCGCCTTGTAAATTGTTCATTTTTACTTGATAAGCAAGGCGGTAATTACCATCAGAATCTTTAGCAATCATTAACTCAGAAGATGGGGTAGAAGTTGGAGGGCCAGCAAATTCACGGCCTGCTGAAGTAATAGCATCAGCACCACTTAAACGTGGACGTGTATCTAAACCAGCGATTGTAAACAAATTCTCTTGATCTCCTGTTACAGAGCGAACATTTCCATCAGCACCAAGGTGTGTAACAACTTGTTCACCATAAACTTTTAGACCATTGTAGGTACGATCCATACGAACGTGCATCATTCCTAGCTCATCTTGCACTACAGAGCGTGGAGATAATTCTCTACCAGGATTTACATTAACCGCACCACGAGCAATACTTGCTGAAGAACCTAAATGATTCATACTAGTTTGGATAGCTCTTTGTGCTTCTGGGCTATTTAGTTCTACATCTCTTGTGCTAGAAGCTAGTGGATTAGCAGGAGTTCTATTTACTTGTGCAATAGGATCTCCAACAATTTGTTGGTCATTTTGTGCATTGGTAGTATTGCGAATAGGATCGCCAACTATCATGTTTTGATTGTTTACATCACGGATTGCCATGAACTTCTCCTTAGATTTTAGTATTAATCTGATAATAACTTTGAATATTTTGTTTTATTTAACTTGATAACAAGGTGATTAATGATTTTTGCTGAATGAATCACCATTCATATTATCGTATTGATCCAAAATTTGTTGCGTTAATGAAAAAAAATTATGCAAGAATTTTACGGAACTTTCCTAGAAATCAATTTTAAGAAATTATTAATAATACGTTAAAGTTTAAAATAAGCAAAAAGCTCTATCTAATAGTAGCTAAAGCTTTTTTTGCCAACGGTTTTGTTCTGTTGTGACAACTATATATCCACCTTCACGAATAGGTTCCGTAGTTACTACTTTAGTAATTTTTGCTGGTTGTATTTGTGGAGTCACCATGGTTTCCTTTTTATCTTTTAGGCCATGTTTATGAAATAAAGCTTCTAGTTCCTTATGATCTTTTAAGGCTCTAGGCATTAAAATCGCGCTATTAACTTTTTCTGAATAAAGTCTATAACAAGGTATTCCCATACGATTGCGGTTTTCCAGAAAAGTAATCTCTGACCAAGGAAGAAAAATTTTTCTATTAGGGTATGTATAAGTAAATCCATTAATACCTTGCTGATTAACAATAATTGGGAAATAGTAAATATGCGATAAAACAAAAGGAACAGCTAGCAAAGATGTACCAGCAATTATTATTCCTGTTAGCAATAAATGCTCAAGGTTAAAAATACGGTATCCATTAAAAACTTGTCCAATAGTGGTGCAAACCGTTATGGATATAGCTGTATTAAAAGACAATCTGGCCCAAAGTAACCAAAATGAACAACGAAAGATTTTTTCTTGTGTCATATAATTAAAAAAGTTGTAAACCAAAAATAAATAATTTAACTTTTGATTTTACTATAGCTATTACAATTGCCAACATATGGATTATTTTTAAATATAGCAATAATTTATAACAAATTTTTTAAGAATAAAAACAAAATTTTTGTTTTATAAAATTAAGGGACTAACCTCTATAGTGTTAGTTCTAAAGGCGATGTATAATCGGGACAACTAAATAACCCACATATAACAATCAATATCAACAAAAAGTGAGTAACCATGTCAGAAAAGACTAGTAAACGCCTAAATAGTAATGTTACAGCTATTAATAGTCGTCAGCCAAATAAACGAAAAAAAGCACTTATTTATTTAGCTTTAGCTGGTGGAGGTGTGCCAGCACTAGGCTTTGAAGTTGGGGGTCTTTGTGCTTTAGAAAGAATTCTTAATCCAGAAACTAAGCCTGTAAGTAACTTAAATAGTATACTTACAGGTTATCAAGGGGTTTCGGCTGGAGCAATAGTTTCTACACTTATGGCGTTAGGCTTCCCACCTCATGTTATTAGGGATGTTATGTTAGAACAGTCTGCTGCCTTTCCTTCTCTTACTCGTGGTGCTTTAGGGACTCAACCAATGATGTATCTTACTTTGGTTGAACAACTGTCTCGTGGAGTTTTACGTACTGTTTCTTCTGTTGTTAACGGTTTATTAAATTTGGATTTGCCAATGATATGGCTGCCAGGTAAAAACACTAAATTAAGTTTTTCTGACTTACGAATGTTAGCACGTTTAGTGCGTTATGGAGCATTTGAACAAGCTAATGTTAACAATGTTATTCATAATGTTTTAGATACAATTAAAGGTGGTCTTTATACTCCTGCTGGCATAGGACATTATATTAAAGAAGTGATACAAGAATTTTCTCCTTTTGAAGATAATTTTAATAGTTTAACCAAAGAACTTTATTTATATGCAGCAGAATTAAATAGCTCTCAAGTACGTGTTTTTGCTACACATGGCGAACATTTACCATATGAGTTAGTCAATGTGCCTATATCAAAATGTGTAGAAATTTCTTGTGCTATACCTGTATTTTTTAAGCCTGTTTATTTACCAGAAACAGGAAAATATTATACAGATGGAGGAGTAATTAAGAGTTTACATTTACAAAATTTAATTGATCGAATTAATTATGTAAGACCTAGTTATAAAGTCCCAGCTATTATTTTAACTTTCTTTCCTTTTGTTCCACCAGTTTTTCCAAGTGGAAGTGATTACACTAAACTAAGTGTTTTAGAAATGCTTTCTTTATCATTAAAAATGACTTATTTAGAAAAATTTAATACAGCACTACGTTCTTACAGACACGAAGAAGAAAATAATATTTACATCCAAATTTTTAAACCAAGTCGTCATAGTAAAACTGCCCGAACACATCCACTACAAGATATAAACACTCAAGAAATTGCCCAACTAAATTATGAAGGAGAAGTATCTGTTTATCGATCTTTCCTAAACGATTATGATCGATTGAAGAAAGTTTTCCATCAAGCAGATATTGAAATAGCACCGCGTGAAGAGATAGCTGTTTTATTAAAAGCTTGTCGTAAATATTATGGGTTAAAAGGTATTTCATCGGATGATTCCAATATAGAAAATCCTAATGTAGAACCTTTAGCTAAAAAGGCTAAAAACTAACTTTTAACTTTTTAAGTTTTGATATAGATAAAACCTAGGGCTACCAAGTTTAGCTTTTTTCTAAATGTAATTTCGCGTTATAATTTGCAGTTTAGCCCAGTGCTATTTGGCCTAACTACACAAAATAAAAATCAGTTGGAGGAAAAAATGGATTTTGAATTTACTGAAGAACAACTTCAGGTTAAGAGATCTGTACGTGAATTTGCCGAAAGCGAAATTCGCCCACATGTTATGGAGTGGGACGAAGCACAGCACTTCCCTACTGAACTACTACCTAAATTAGCAGAGCTAAACTTAACAGGAATAATTTTTCCTGAAGAGTTAGGCGGGGCAGCAATGGGTTATATCCCTTATGCCATCATTATTGAAGAAATAGCTAGAGTTGATGGATCAATAGCTCTTGGTGTTGCTGCACATAATTCACTTTGTACTAACCATATATTTCAATTTGGTACTAAAGAACAACAAGAAAAATACGTAACTCCACTAGCTAGCGGTAAACATTTAGGAGCTTGGGCATTGACTGAACCTAGTTCTGGCTCAGATGCTGCTGGTATGCGCACTACAGCCGTAAAAGATGGTAATGATTGGATAATTAATGGTTCTAAAAATTTTATTACCCATGCTACTTATGCTGATACTTATGTAGTGATGGCTTTAACTGATCCTAGCAAAGGTAATCATGGAGCTTCGGCTTTTGTAGTTGAACGAGGTACACCAGGTCTAAGTCCAGGTAAAAAAGAGAATAAACTTGGTTGCCGTGCTTCTGATACAGCTTCTCTAATTTTAGAAGATTGTCGTGTATCAAACTCACAAATGCTTGGCAAAGAGGGCGAAGGTTTTGTTGATGCGTTAAAAATTCTAGATGGTGGCAGAATTTCTATTGCTGCACTAGCTTTAGGTATTGCTCAAGGAGCTTATGAAGCAGCCCTTAAATATTCTAAAGAACGTAAAGCTTTTGGTAATACAATCTCTGAATATCAAGCTATCCAATGGAAGCTAGCTGACATGGCAACCCAAATAGATGCAGCACGTCTGCTTACAATGCGTGCGGCGGCCTATAAAGACGCAGGAAAAAAAGTAACCAAAGAGTCTGCTATGGCAAAACTTTATGCTTCTGAAGTAGCAGTAAAAGTTTCTGAAGAATCTGTTCAAATTCATGGCGGTTATGGTTTTACTAAAGATTATCCAGCAGAAAAATATTGGCGAGATTCTAAGCTTTGCACCATTGGTGAAGGAACAAGTGAAGTTCAACGTATGGTAATTGCACGAGAAATATTAAAGTTTTTTTAGAAATTTTATCTATTTTTACCTATTTTTATTTAAGGCAAGTTAGCAAGTTTGTGAATTTAGAGAAGTTAACTACAGGTATTCTAAATAAAGAAATTCGTGCAGTAGCACGCTCTATTTCTATAGTAGAAAATCGTTTAGATATTGCAACAAAGTTACTTCAATCTATTTTTCCTTAT
Organism: Blastocatellia bacterium; assembly: GCA_016713405.1. Classification (NCBI taxonomy): domain Bacteria; kingdom Pseudomonadati; phylum Acidobacteriota; class Blastocatellia; species Blastocatellia bacterium. The sequence continues at coordinate 406,046 of JADJPF010000004.1, read as the reverse complement.
ACAGGCAAAGCTCTTACCATTGGAATCACTGGTTCACCCGGAGCAGGTAAAAGCTCTTTGGTCGATAAATTAGCATTACACTATCGCCAAAAATTAGATAACCATGTTGGTATTATTGCAGTTGATCCTTCTAGTCCATTCTCTGGAGGAGCTATCTTAGGTGATCGTATTCGTATGCAAACCCTAGGGTTAGATCCAAAAGTTTTTATTCGTAGTATGGCAACTCGTGGTAATTTAGGAGGTCTCGCTTCTGCTACGGTTGATGCAGTTACTATTTTAGATGCAGCAGGTTATGAAAAAATCCTTGTAGAAACTGTTGGTGTTGGACAAGATGAAATTGATATTGTTAAAACGGCTGATGTTTCTGTAGTTGTTTTAGTTCCAGGCATGGGCGATGATATTCAAGCAATTAAAGCTGGTTTAATGGAAATAGCAGATATTTTTGTTATTAATAAAGCAGATCGTGAAGGGGTACATCGAACCGAAATAGAGCTAGAAGCACTACTAAGTATTACTGAAAGAAGTGATGGCTGGGTGGTGCCAATAGTCAAAACTATTGCAACTCAAGCAACAGGTATTGAAGATTTAAGTAACGCTATTAGTAAATACTCTGAATTTCAAAAAGAAAGTTCTTCTCAAAACCTAACACGTCGTCATCAAATTGCAGAAAAAAGATTAATAGAGATATTGCAGGCAAGATTACTTAGTAGTGTAATATCTAAGGCTCTTAAGCAAGGAGAGCTAAATCAATTTGCTGAAGCGGTGGCAACACGCCATCGTGATCCTTATTCAATTGTTGAAGAAATCTGTACTAGACTTAATTTATAACTTATATGAAAATCAACCATTTAGGCATTGCTGTAAAATCTTTAACAGACTCACTTAATTTTTATCGTGATACTTTAGGTTTAAGTGTTAGCTGTACAGAAATAGTAGCTGATCAAGGCGTAGAAGTGGCTATGCTCCCTCTAGGAGAAAGCCGCATAGAGCTTTTACAAGCTATTAATCCTGATTCCCCAGTAGCACGTTTTATAGAAAAACGTGGTCAAGGAATCCACCATATTTGTATTGAAGTAGATGATATTGTAGCTAAACTAGCAGAAATGAAAGCAGCAGGAGCGCAGTTAATAGATGAAACACCAAAAAAAGGCGCAGGCGGACATCTAATTGCATTTGTTCACCCTAAATCTACTGCTGGAGTTTTAATAGAGTTGGTTCAAAAAGAAGGAGAATCCCTTGAATAGCAAACCGTTTATTGCATTTTTCTTAGTAATTATAATTGCTGCTGGTATGTTAATTACGCAAAACCGTGTAACAGGCGTATCTAACATAACTATTACAGCTAAAGAAATAGAAAGTTGGTTTAAGTTACTTCCACCAGAACAATTAAAAGGTATGGTTAGCCAACCAGAACCAAAAAAATTATTAGTTGATAACTTAAAAGAAATGTTTACTCTTAGTCAGGAAGCCGAACGTGTTGGAGTAGCAGCAAATGCAGATGCTCAATCAGAATTAGACATCATGGAAAAAGTTACTCTTGCAGGTCTTTATCGCAACTTAAAACAAAATGAAGATCCAAAACTAATTGAAGTTACAGAAGTAGACAAAGAAGAATATTTTAAGAAAAATCCTAATGCTTTTAATGACTTTATAGCAGCAAATGCTCGCCTTAAAGCAGCCTCAGAAAGCCAAAGAGAAGCTCTTAGACCTCAATTTGCAGAACTAATGATTTTACTTGAAAGAGCTAAAAAATCTGGCTTGGAAAAAGATCCTGGCTATAAATTAATGTTTCAAATACAACATGCTTCTTATTTAGCTACTCGTGTTCAACAACAACTGCGTGGTTCTTTACCTGTTAGTGATGATGAAATAAAACAACAATATGAAACAGCTAAAGCCGACTTTGAAGAAACTCGCGCTCGTCATATTTTAGTTATGTATCCAGAGCAGCGTAAAACTACCGAAGAAGCTCTAAAAAAAGCTGAAAAAAAAGAAGGTGAAGCCGCCCCCGTTCCTACAGTTGCTAAACCTACAACCAAAGAAGAAGCTAAAAAATTAGCAGAAGACATTCTAGCTAAAATTAAAACAGGAGAAGATTTTGCCAAATTAGCAGAAACTTATTCTGATGATCCTGGTTCTGGAAAAATGGGTGGCGACTTAGGTTTCTTCAAAAAAGACGTTAGTTTTGTTGAACCCTTTAAGAGTACAGTATTTGGTCTTAAACCTGGTGAAATGAGTGGTATAGTTGAAACACAATTTGGTTATCATATTATTAAAGTTGATGAACGCCGTATTCCTGAATTAGACGAAGGTCTTAAAGCAGAACTTAAAGAAAAAGTATTAGATAAAAAATTCATTGAAAAAATAGACGCTCTAAAAGCTAAAAATACTGTAGTAATTGAGGAAGGTTTTAATTTTCCAGCTATTGATCCAAATGCTGTAAGTCCACCACCACCAGCACATGCTAATCCACAAGCCAATCCACAAGCCAATCCACAAGCTAACCCAACTAGTGATGGTCATAGAAGGTCATGATCACGGTGAAATAAAAGGTGCTGAGACAGAAAAAACTAATCCTCAAAAAGAACCTGTTAGTAAAGAAACAGGAAAAGCCAGTAGCAAAGCTGCAAAGACAAATAAATAATTTTGTCTTTATTTTCAAGGATTGTTTGTGAAACTTTTGGATTGTCAATTAGATATTATTTCTGATGGTACTTTACGATTAGATGGTGGAGCAATGTTTGCTGTTGTTCCAAAAACAATTTGGGAAAAAGTAGCCCAGCCCGATGAGAAAAACCGAATTCTTATCGGGCTAAATTGTTTGCTAATTCGCACAGAAAAAGAAAATATTCTAGTAGATACTGGAATTGGTGAGAAATGGACAAAAAAACAAATAGATATTTACGCAATTTCTCATCCACCAACAATTTTAACTTCCCTAGCTAAACTAGGTTTAACGGCTGATGATATTTCTATTGTAATTAATACTCATTTACATTTTGACCATGCTGGTGGAAATACTAGTTTTAATTCTAAAGGTCAAATAGTACCAACTTTTCCTAAAGCTCGTTATTTTGTTCAAAAACAAGAATATCTTCATGCCTGCAATCCGCATGAACGCGATAGGGCCAGCTATTTAGCGGAAAATTGGGAAGTGCTTTTAGAAAATAACCAACTTTATTTTATTGATGGGACTCAAGAAATATCAAAAAATATTACTGTTTTTCGCGTTCCTGGACATAATTTAGATACACAATTAGTAAAAATTACCTCTCAAGATACTACAGTAATATTCTTAGCAGATATAATTCCAACAACTGCACATCTGCCAGTAGCTTGGATAATGGCTTATGATCTTTATCCTGTGGAGTTAATAGAGCAAAAAAAGCATTTACTTGAAGAGGCATCTAGCCAAAATTGGGTTTGTATTTTTGAACATGACGTTAAAATACCCGCAGGAAAAATTATAAAAAGTAATAATACTTATCAAGTAATTCCAATAGACTTTTAATTTTAACTTTTATGGAGAAGAATTTATGGCACAAGCAACAATAGGTGTAATTGGTGGCAGTGGACTTTATCAAATGGAAGGTTTAACAGATATAGAAGAAGTTAGTGTTGACACTCCTTTTGGCGCACCTTCAGATAATTTTATTATTGGGACATTAGAAGGTGTAAGAGTAGCTTTTTTAGCTCGTCATAGTCGCGGCCATCGTTTAATGCCTTCAGAATTGCCTTTTCGCGCCAACATTTATGCAATGAAAAAGCTTGGAGTAGAAAGAATTATTTCTGCTTCGGCAGTAGGCTCACTTAGAGAGGAACTTAAACCTTTAGATCTCGTAATCCCAGATCAGTTTTTTGACCGCACTCGTGGAAGAGTTTCTACATTTTTTGGTGAAGGCGTAGTAGCACATATTACTTTTGCTGACCCTGTTTGTCATCAGTTATGCAATGCAATAGAGTCAGCAGGAAAACCTCTAATAGACATTAAGATTCATCGTGGTGGTACTTATATTTGTATGGAAGGCCCTGCATTTTCTACTCGTGCAGAATCAAATGTTTACCGTTCTTGGGGAATGGATATAATTGGAATGACAAACCTTCAAGAAGCTAAATTAGCACGTGAAGCAGAACTTTGTTATAGTACAATTGCTTTGGTGACTGACTATGATTGCTGGCATGAAGGACATGATGCAGTAACAGTTGATATGGTAATTCAATATCTAACTCAAAATGTTATTAATGCTCAAAGAGTAATTCGAGGTACAATTAAAGAACTTGCTGGATTAGAGAGAACTTGCAAATGTTCTTCAGCATTAAAACACGCTGTGTTAACCTCACCTCAAGCAATACCTGAAGCAGCTAAGGAAAAATATAAGTTATTAATTGGTAAGTATTTTCCTAGTGAAAATTAATTTAACAATCTCAAAAAGGCCCAAAGTATTTTGGGCCTGTAAATTAAAAAAATTTAAGGGGGTTACGTTTTGAGTAGCCAAATAGAATCCGTAAAAAAAACAGATAATGAAAGCATTGTTTCTTATCCAGCCCTACCAATTCATCAAACAATTATAGCTTGTATACTTGCTTATTTAATTCCTGGTCTTGGACATATTTATTTAACTCGTTGGAAAAGAGGTCTAGCTTTTTTTGCTAGTATCTATGGGATGTTTCTCTTAGGTATAATAATGAAAGGACATTTATATGGTCTAGATATTAATTTTGCTACTGAAAAACTATCTATTTTGCTGGCTTTTGCCAACGCTGGAACAGGTTTAGTTTATTGGGTTCTTCATCTTTTGCACTCGCTTTCAAATATTTCAATAGGCTTTGGTCTACCTCAAGCAGAAGTGCCTACTTATGAATATGCTAATACATTTCTATGGACAGCCGGACTACTTAACTATTTAGTAGCAATGGATGCTTATGATATTGCCGTAGGGAGAAAAAAATAATGCACTTGTTAATGATGATTACTTTTGCTTTTTTTGTTTCAATAGTTTTTGCTGGAATTAATTTTGAGACTAATACAGGTAAAGAGCGTTTTTCCTATGGGTTAAAGATATTTGGCTCATTTATGGGGGTTGGTTTAGTTCTAGCTTGGTTAATTTATTTCTTAGGTTATTAAATCTAGTTAGTTAAATCACCAAATAAATATTGTATTAAAGCAACTGCTGTAATACCTGCTGTTTCTGCGCGTAAGATTCGCTTGCCTAAACTAGCTAAATAGAAGTTAGCTAAACCCGCTTCTTTAAGCTCTTTTGTTGTCCAGCCCCCTTCAGAACCTACTATTAAATTAATAGAATTAATAGAATTAATAGAGTCATTTTCTAATTTTATGTGGTTAATTATTTGATTAAGTGGTTTTGCGTTAATTTCAGCAAAAACTATTGTTGGTGTAGAAAGATTTTTAACAAGATCTGACCATTTAATTGGAGAAAGAATTTCTGTTAGTTTTCGTCGTTTAGATTGTTTTGTAGCCTCTAAAGCAATTCTTTGCCAACGTTCTAAACGTTTTTCCCTTTTGTTGGTTGTATATCTGTATGTTCTGTTATTAAAGGTTGTATTTTGCTAACACCAAGTTCAACCGCTTTTTGAATTACCCAGTCAAATTTATCACCCTTGATCAAGCCTTGAGTCAAAGTAATTTCTAACACAGACTCAACATTATCAACAAATTTTTCTTCTAAACTTAGCTTAACATTTTGCCCAATAAACTCATCAATTACAGCTAACCATTCATCCCCTAAACCATTAAAAATAGAAACTTTATCACCTATATTTAGGCGTAAAACTTTTCGTAAATGATGTGCTTCATCTCCAGATATTACAGCATTACTACTAGTAAAATTTTCTGATGATGAAAAAAATCTATGGCCAGGCATTAAATTAATCTACTTGATGAGAGCTAACAATTGCTATCCATTCACCTGCTGCAAGAATGGTTATTATTTTTTGTTTGTGAGAGCTTAAAACACTACAAACTTGTTCTTTTTGATCAGCCAAAATTCCTGATAAAATCAATCGTCCTTTTTCGGCTAAACAGGCAGTTAAATCATTAATAATACTAGCAATAACATCTGCTGTAAGATTAGCAACAACTAAAGAAAATTTTTCAGTGCAATAATCACTAGCTGACCCAACAAAAAGTTTTATATTCTCTACTTTATTAATTTCCAAATTTTCCTCAGCAACCGTTATTGCTTCAGGGTCGTTATCACAAGCTACAACTCTAGAATCAGGATAAAGCTTTGCTGCTGCCATTGCTAAAATTCCTGTTCCACAGCCAACATCTAAACAAGATCCGCCTTGCCAATAATCTTCAATAGCCTTTAAGCAAAGTTGTGTAGTTTCATGTGTACCTGTACCAAAAGCCATTTTAGGGTCTATTTCAATGATAATTCTTTTTGTATCAGTAACTTCTGATCTTAGCCAAGAAGGTGTAATTAAAAATTTTTCCCCAACATTAACTGGACGATAATTTTCTTTCCATTTCTTTAACCAATCCTCATTTGGCACTTCTGCTTGTTTTATTTCTTTTAAGTCTTCAGATGAATAACCTAGATTGATAAACATCTCTTGCAATAGGTTTTGCCAATATAAAACATCTATCTCTTGATTAAAGTAAGCTTGTAAGGTAATAGACGCTGGTGTTTCTTTACTAAGAGTTATACCAAGAGTCCCTTCTTCCCACAAAATTGCAGTTACAATTTCTTCTAATTCTGGGCTAATACTTAGTTCTAAAACAAACCATAGATTAGCCGTTTTAACTTGACTCATGACTTACTCCTTCTAAACCTAACTCATCTAAAACTCTTTCATCATTCCGCCAATTTTCTTTTACTTTAACAAACAAAGAAAGAAAAATTCTTTTTCCTAGTAAATGCTCAATGTCTTTTCTAGCTGCACTACCAATTTGTTTTATTTTTTGCCCTGCGCGACCAAGAATAATTGCTCTTTGGGAATCCCGCTCAACATAAATTGCACAATTTATATTTGCCTCCTTTGCATTCTCTTGCCAATATTCCGTTACTACGGCTGTAACAAATGGTAATTCTTCACCAGTAAATCTAAGTACCTTTTCCCTTACCATTTCAGCAGCAATTGAACGCATACTGCGGTCAGTTAAAGTATCTTCCTCAAATAACCTAGGGCCAATAGGCAAATGTTCTAGCAATTTATCAACTAAAATATTAGTGTTTTTTCCTGTGCGGGCTGAAAGTGGGATGATTTCTTGAAATTCATACTCCTGGCGATAAAAATCAATTATTGGAAGTAATGAGGTTTTATCTTTTACTAAATCAACTTTATTTAAGAGTAAAAACGTAGGCCGAGCAGACTCTTTTATCAAATCTAAAACATAGCGTTCACCTTGCCCCATTTTTATTGATACATCTCGCATAAGTATAACTATATCAACAGATTGTAATGCCTCGGCTACTGCTTGCATCATACGGCGATTAAGTTTATATCCAGGTTTATGTACACCTGGAGTATCAACAAAAACAATTTGTCCTTTAGGTAGATTTAATATGCCTTTAATTTGAGTCCGTGTAGTTTGTGGTTTATCAGATACGGCTGCAATTTTTTCGCCTACTAGTTTATTTAATAAAGTAGATTTGCCAGAATTAGGACGACCAATAAATGCAACTATTCCTGAGTGAATAGCTTCTTCTGCTCCATCAGAAACAGAGTTATTTTCAGTATTTTCCATTTCCATTTCCATTATTATTTCCATTATTTATATCTTCAAGAGAAAGCTTTACTCGACCAATACGACCGCTATCAGCTTCCATTATTTCAGCTTTAACTCCATGATAACTTAAAGTATCGCCTACAGAAGGCACTCGACCAGCATTTTTTATAATAAATCCTGCTAGAGTAGAAAAATCATCTGACTCCAACTCTTTATCAAAAAGTAGTTCTACTTTTCTAATTTCCGTACTACCTTTAACTAAGTAGATTCCTTTATCTGTTTCAATAATTTCTGGGTCTTCTTTACTTTCCTTGTCAGTATCTTCATTACCAATTTCTCCAACAATTTCCTCTAGTAAATCTTTTATAGTAACTAGCCCAGCAGTAACACCATATTCATCAATTACTAAGGCAATTTGACGTTTAGCACGTTGCATATCTGCTAGAAGTTCAGCAACTAATTTAGTTTCTGGAACAAAATAAGCAGCGCGAGCAAGTGAGCCTACAGCCATTTCTGTTTTCCCTGCCTGACAAGCAGCCAAAACATCATACATATAAACTATACCTTCAATATGATCTACAGATTCGCGGTAAACAGGTATCCGGGAATATTTTTTTTCAACCATTAATTCCTGCATTTCTCTTACTGTAGCATTAGCATCTAAAACAATCATATCTGGGCGAGGTACCATAACTTCTTCTACAGTAGTATCAGTAAATTCTATTACAGAATGAATTAATTTACTTTCAGCTTCTTCAATTATTCCTTCTTCTGTGCCAACATCTAGCAAAGCTTTTATATTTTCCCCTGAAACTTCTTCTACCTGTTCAGGAGTCAAACTACTTTCATCTGTTTTGCGAAAGCGTTTTAGTAGCCAATAAACTATTTGTGCTGGAATAGAAAAAATTCGGTAGTAAATTTCAAAATAAGGTAGGAGCAATAGCAAAACATTAGCAGGATTATTTTGACTAAATAATCTTGGTAAAAACTGACCAAAAAATCCACCTATTAATAAGGAGACAATAAAAGAAGAAGTCAAAGCTTCAAGTTTGGTTAAACCTAGCTTAACCCCTATAGAAACCAAAAACAAAGCGATGCTTACAGCAGCAAACTGTAATCCAGAGAGTGTAGTCATTTCCAGTAACTGATGATGATCTAATAAATAGCGTAAAAACCTTGAACGTTTTCGCCCTTTACTTTCAGCAGTTAATGAGCGCAATGCTACATCACTTAATAAACCTAAAGCACTTGCAAAGGTAGCAATAAAGACCAGCATCACAATTAGAATGCTGGTCGCCACTATTTCATATTCCATTTTATAAAAACTTGTTAGTTAAGAAATTACTGATGTATTAGGTAAAAATTCAAAACCTAATAGTTGCTTACGTAATTTTTGCTCTAGCTCGTCCATTTCCCCGTTATCAGTCTCATGGTCATAGCCACATAAATGAAGCAACCCGTGTAATATCAGTGTTTTAATTTCTTGATCAAATGTCAATCCTAATTTTTGGGCATAAATAACAGCCGTGTGTGTAGAGATTACCACATCACCTAAATAATTGCTTGTAGAATTAACTATGTTTTCGTAGAAGTTTTCTTTTAGCAGTTTGTTATCCTCTGTATTTGCAACATCTTGATAACTAAATGATAAAACATCTGTAGCTTTATCAATAGATCTAAAGTCTCGGTTTAACTCTTGAATTTTTTGATCACTTACAAAAACAATACTAACTTCTATATTTTCTAAGTTAAGTTCTTTAAGTACATCAATGGCAAATTCTTTCCATTCTTTTTTTGCAATTTTTTGGCTTCTTTGACGATTAATGATTTCTACTAGCATAGTTACAGCCGCACTTTAGTATGTTCATCATAAGCTTTAATAATTAGTTGTACTAGTTTATGTCTTACTACATCTTTTTCTGTAAAATGAATCATAGAAATACCTTCTACATCACTTAAAACAGTTTGTGCTTCTACTAGGCCAGAACGTTTACCCACAGGTAAATCAATTTGAGTAATATCTCCTGTAATAACAGCTTTTGAACCATAACCAATTCTAGTTAGAAGCATTTTCATTTGTTCAGAAGTAGTATTTTGAGCTTCATCTAAAATGATAAAAGAATCTGACAAAGTACGTCCACGCATAAAGGCAAGTGGGGCAACTTCTATGACACGTTTTTCAAGCAACTTAGTAACTTTTTCATAATCAGCTAAATCAAACAAAGCATCATAAAGAGGACGCAAGTATGGGTCAACTTTATCCTGAAGATCGCCTGGTAAAAACCCTAGTTTTTCACCTGCTTCTACAGCAGGTCTAGTTAGCACTATACGGTTAACTTGTTTAGACCAAAGGGCTTGTGTTGCCATTGCTACAGCTAAATAAGTTTTACCTGTTCCAGCCGGCCCAATACCAAACACAATATCATGTTGTTGAATGGCTTCTATATATTTTCGTTGAGTAACAGACCTAGCACTAACCATTTTTTTCCCAGTAGGGTTAAAATAGAGGCTTTTAGAAAAGTAATCTCTTAAGGAAAAGGCTCTATCTTCAGCAATTTGCTTAAAAGCAACCTTTAATTCTGCTACTGTAGGCATATGTCCTTCTTTAACTAATGAAGCAAAATCAGACAAAATATTCTCTACCGTAGCTATATCTTTAGCACTACCATCTAAGGCAATTTCATTACCACGTATATTTATAGTTACATCCAAAAGTGCTTCTATATACTTAATATTTTCATCATAAGGGCCAAGTAGGACATCTAAACCCTTTTCTGGTAACACTAATTTCTTCAAAATTTCCTCTACTCCTAAAAAACAAAATTTCTGAAAAACTTTGAGGAATTTTAGCAGGATTTATAAAAAAGTCCTTAAAAATCCCGCTAAAACCACTCAAATAAATCTATTATTTCTAATTATTTCTAATTATTTCTAAATTATCTCCAATCAAGTTCAACACAAATTGGGTAATGGTCAGAAGGATAAATATAACCTTGGCTAGTTGTATCTATTTTTGCTAAACGAGGAAAAAAATGTTTTGAGGAAAATAATACCCAATCTATTGATGTTGGCATTGATAAACTACCATACTCATGAAAAGTCCCTTCTCTGTCATGTGGATGCAATTGCCAGTAAGCTTCTACCAAAGGATTAATACTATCTAAATCCACTAATTTACGAAAAGGTTCACTACCCCGATTAGCATTAAAATCTCCTGTTATGATTGCAGGCATTGCCGGCCCAAGAGCCTCAACCCTTGTACGTAGTAGTTCAGCAGATTTGATTTGCACAGTAAAACTTTGATAGTCAAAATGAGTATTAAAAAATGTGACTACCCTTTTTTTGTTGTCATTAGCTTGTAATGCAACCCAAGTAACTGGTCTAGGAAAAGCACTTCCTTGATAAACACTAGCGGGTATATGAGGAGTATCACTTAACCAAAAAAAATTCTTAGCAATAGCTGTAAAAACTGATTTCTTAAAAAGCAATGGTGACATTTCTAAGCTATCATTACTATCATCACTACCCCGACGTACTCCAATAAATTCATAATCTGGTAATTTTTCTTTTATATATTCCGCTTGTTCATCATCTCGGCATTCTTGAAGTCCAAGTAGGTCAGGATCAAAACTCCTAATTCTATCTATTACTAAGTGTTTACGGTTATACCAACTATTCATCCCATCATCCGCACTACCATAACGAATATTAAAAGTCATTACTTTAACCATAGCATTATCCCTAATACAATTATTAATATAAATAAAAACTGTAGCTATTATAGTGGAATTTTTCTTAAAAAGAAGTGGCAAAGAAAATAAGCCGCTATATAAAAACTTAAACCATTTGTTACAAGTTATTTAAGCGTCTACTTAGCATAATGACCTTATTAGATTTCTTAATTTCTTGATCCTAAAATATATTATCTTGATTTATAAAGTGTTTGCTTGTTATTAAAATTTCAATGGGAACTTTTTGCTAACTAGCGCGTGTTTTGTAAAAAGTTAACTAGCTTTGTTTACTTGGTAGATAGCCAAATAAGCTAAATTTGTGCTATAAATAAACAACTTTAAAATAGATTCTATTTTAACTAACTTAAAGAAAACTAATAATTATGCCAGAATTTGTTTGTCGTCTTGGAACTCCTAGCGGAGAAGTAGTAACTCGTAGTTATGAAGCAGAAGCCATTAATGATTTACGCTCACGCTTGCAACGAGAAGGATATCAAATTTTTTCAATATCTAAGCAAGGCGGTGGGGGTATTTTCTCTGGTAGCATTACCCTAACTCAAAAAGTTAGCATTGATGAATTTTTAATCTTTAACCAACAACTTTCTGCAATGCTTAGAGCAGGTCTACCAATACTTCAGGCCCTAAATATCTTACTTAATCGCCAAAAGGCTGGATATTTTAGAGAAGTTTTAGAAGATGTCGAACGTCGCGTTCGAGGCGGTACAGCACTTTCAGAAGCTTTTGCAATGCACAACAATATATTCCCTCGCCTTTATACAGCTTCAATACTTGCAGGTGAAAGATCTGGCGACCTTGATAATGTTCTACTACGTTATGTTGCTTATACTAAAACTATTACAGAATTACGTAGAAAATTAAAAAAGACCTTAGTCTATCCCATTATCCTAATTACAGCATCTATTGGTCTAATTGTTTTAATGACTACTTATGTAATCCCTAAATTTGCAACTCTTTATGAAGGTGGCAATAATAAATTACCTTGGTTAACACAAGTGGTTGTAGCTGTAGCTAACAATGTTAGAGATAATATAGCTTGGATTGCACCTGTTTTGATAGTTTCAATCATAGCAACTTTAATTTGGCGACGTACTGAAAATGGACGCTATAAAATTGACGAATGGATGCTAAAACTACCTATACTAGGTGAATTAGTACGTCAACATACTACAGCACAACTTTGTCGTAGTTTAGCTACCCTCTTAGCAGGTGGTATAACTTTATTAGAATCCTTTGAAATTGCTAGCGAATCTGTTACTAATCGAGCATTAAGAAAAACTATGCTTATGGTAGCAGCAAGGCTACGTACTGGAGAAAACTTTACCGAAAGCCTACAATTAGCAGGTTGGTTTCCACCTCTAGCTTTAGATATGATTGGTGTAGGTGAGCGTTCTGGCTCACTTAGGGAAATGCTTGATGAGGTAGCTAATTTTTTTGATGCTGAACTAGATGTCAAAATAACAAGCCTTACAGCATTAATTGAACCAATAATTCTAGTAGTGATGGGATCAGTAGTAATGACAATACTATTAGCAATGTACTTACCTATATTAGAATTAATGAATAATAGCAGTAAACCTCACTAGAAAAATTACTAATAGCTATTTAGCTAAGGAGATTTATGTCAACAGTAGCACAACAACCTAGTAACAAAGAAACTGCGCCAGTTCGCCCAGATGAACGAATGAACCTAGAACAAAGAGAGGCTCGTGAGCTAGCACGCCGTTATCGGCTTCCTTACATTGATCTAAATACTCACCCATTAGACCATGATTTAATTAACAGCATGCCTATAGAGCTAATGTTACGAAATGCTTTTCTTCCTATTAAGCGTGAACTAGATGCTTTAGTAATTGCTGTTTCTGATCCAACAAATTTAGATTTAATTGATGAGCTTTCTTCACGCCTTAAAACTAAAATTAGATGTGTTATAGCTACTCGTGCTGCTATTGAATATGCCTTAAAAAGAGGTGAAACCGCCCAAAGAGTTCTGCAAGATGCTACTCAATCCCTAGGAATGACTTTAGTTAAAGAAACTGACCAGGGCGAAACTGAGTTAGATATTGATAAGCTTACAGAAGAAACTTCCCCAATTATTAAACTTGTTAATACCATTGTACTTAATGCTTTAGAGCGCAGAGTATCAGATATTCATATTGAAACTGGAGACACAGCAGTTAATGTTAAATACCGTATTGACGGAGCTTTATACAAGGCTGTAGACCCACTTGATATACAACATCATCAGACCCTAATCTCAAGAATTAAAGTAATGTCAGAACTAGACATAGCTGAACGCCGTGTTCCTCAAGATGGTCGTTTTCGTGTTAAATTACGTGGTCGTTTGATTGATTTTCGTGTCTCAATTATCCCTGCAATTCATGGTGAAGATGCTGTTATTCGTATTTTAGATAAAGAGCAAATTAATGAATCATTTAAGGAATTAAACCTTAATGTAGTTGGCTTTGAACCAGAAGATTTACGCCGTTTTCGCCGTCTTATTACAGAACCTTATGGAATGGTGCTAGTAACTGGCCCAACTGGTTCTGGTAAAACTACTACTCTTTATGCTGCGTTAAATGAAATTCGCAATGAAGAAGATAAAATCATCACTATTGAAGACCCAGTAGAGTATCAACTGCGGGGTATTACTCAAATTCCTGTCAATGAGAAAAAAGGGCTAACCTTCGCCCGTGGACTGCGCTCTATCCTTCGTCATGACCCAGATAAAATAATGGTTGGAGAAATTCGAGACTCTGAAACTGCTCAAATTGCTATTCAATCAGCCTTAACTGGACACTTGGTTTTTACTACTGTTCATGCTAACAATGTTATTGATGTAATTGGACGTTTTCTTAATATGGGCGTTGAACCTTACAACTTTATTAGTTCTCTTAATTGTGTCTTAGCTCAACGCTTAGTAAGAATTTTATGTGCTAAATGCAAGCGTCCCTATAAAGTTACTGAACAGGAACTAAGAGAAGCAGCACTAAATCCAGAAAAATATATTGATCACCCTTTTTATGAATTTGTTGGATGTGAAGAATGCCATTTTACTGGTTATCGTGGTCGAACTTGTATTCATGAATTATTAGATGTTAGCGATCATATCAGGGAATTAATCTTAGCTCGTCGCCCTGGTTCAGAAGTAAGACGTGCTGCTAGAGAAGAAGGTTTAACTAGTTTACGTGAATCTGCACTAAAAAAAGCTTTTCGTGGTACTACAACACTTAAAGAAATTAATCGGGTAACTTTTGTGGAATAAAAATTTTACTTTTTGGAACTTAACTTTTACTGAAACGTGAAAAAAGTTAATCTTAAAAGTCAAATGCCTAGTTTATTTATTTTCAAATATATAGCCGCAGTAGTAATTAATACGGAGATTTATAAGCATGAAAAAATATTGGATTATCCAACGCATCATAGCAATAATACTAGTAATAGCCATAATAACACCATTAGCTTTAGCTGGTGGCGGCAACAAATACTTCAAAAAAGGTCGTAAGTTTGAAGCCGCTGAACAATGGGATTTAGCTGCCGAGCAATACGCACTAGCATTAAGTGAAGATCCTGGTAATCCAGAATATAAACTCCATCTCCTACGCTCACTCTCAAGAGCATCTCTTACTTTTATGGAACGAGGAAAAACCCTTGCTGAACAAGGTGACTATGAAGGTGCTTACCAAGCTTTCCGTCAAGCCTATAGCTATGATAACAGTAATGAAATGGCTCTAGCTAGAATGAAAAATATGTTAGAAAAATTAGGTATTAGCAATGATGGGCCTGATTCCTTTGGCAATGATGATTTGAAAAAAACCAGCCTTAGCAGTGATACAAATAATCAAAAAAATATTGCTTTATCAATTAGCAATTTCCGTCCACAAAACTTTAGCTTCCGAGATGCTCCTGCCTCAGTAGTTATTAATACTATAGCGAAACAATCTAATTTTAATGTGGTTTATGATGATCAAATTGTTAGACTTATAGAAAGTAAGAAAGTTAATTTTGACCTAGAAGGTGTAACAGCACCAAAAGCATTAGAAGTTTTCTTATCTACCCAACGTTATGCTTTTGCTCCAATAACTCGCCGAACTATTGTAATTTTCCAAGATGTAGCACTTAATAGACAAAAGTATGAGGATCTTTTAATCCGAACTTTTTATATAAAAAATGCTGTAGCAAAAGATATTGCCCAACCCTTACAACAAGCTCTTACTGTCCCTGGCACAGGGAAACCATTACAAATTATTCCTATTGATAAGTTAAATGCTTTAGTTGTTCGAGAGACAAAAGAAAATCTAGCTTTAATTGAAACTATGCTTGAAAGACTAGACAAAGCTCAATCTGAAGTTGTTATGGATGTAAATTTATATGAAGTAACTGATAACGCATTAGTACAAATAGGTAATCAATTGCTTTCTTCTACAGGAAATAGAAACGTTGGATTAGATAGCCTAGGTGGTATTGGACAAAATAGTATACGTCGTATTTCTCCTGGTGGCATTTTTGATTCAACTTTAGGAATTGCTCTTTCTGTACCAAACAGCACAATTAGTTTACTTCAAAGTAAATCTGTAGGTAAATTAGTAGCATCTACACAAATTCGTGCATTTGAAGGTGAAAACGCTTCTGTAAATATTGGTTCACGGGTTCCTATTCGTAGTGCAACCATTCCAACTGGTACAGTAGTAACAGGAGGTCAAGGTCAAGGTCAAAACCAAGGTCAAAACCAATTTAATTTTCCTGGCTCAATAGGTGGAGTTGAACAAATCACTTATGAAAATGTTGGTCTTAATATAAATATTTCAAAACCAACTGTACTTTATGATTATGTTCAAATGATGTTTGAAATAGAGTCTAGTAGCGTAGTGCCTGACCCAGACCCACAAAGAAGAAATAACCCGACTTTTACCCAAAGAAAAGTAAAAGGAACTACCCGTATTAAAGAAGGTGAAACCAGCATTGTAACTAGTGTAATGCGTTTAGATAAAAGTGAAGGAGCTTCTGGAATACCAATATTAAGTTTTATACCTATTGCTGGAAGGTTTTTTGCTACACCAAATAATAGTTCTATGTCTACTAATATTGTTGTTACTGTAACACCACACGTTTTACGTGCGCCAAATGTTAGTGACTCTGATTTGGCTATGTTAAGTGTAAATACCCTTACTTTAGAACAAATGGTAGCAACAGCAGATTTATTAGACCAACAAGACAAAGAAGCAAAACAAAATCCTCAAAGTAATCCCCAAAATAACCCTCAAAAGTCTGTTCCACCTCAAAGTAATCCACCTATTCAAGGTGTAAATCAAAGACCTGTTCAACCTGTTCAACCTTCAAATGTCACACGACCTATTAGCAATAATAATCAACCTTTACAAAATACTTCTCCAATACAAAACCCTCCTCCAGCACCAATAGATACTGGTTCAGAAGCCCCAGTAAACAATATAGATAAAACAAATAATTCAAATAATTCAAATAATGAGACAGAAAAAAATCAAGAAGCAACCTCTACATCTCCTGTAACAGTTATGGCACGTGTCCTTAATCCAGAGATTAAAGTAAATCAAACAGGCTTAATTGCTGTTGTACTAAGCTCTAGTAATGTTCCTATGCTAGAAGCTAATCTTGCACTACGTTTTAACCCTGCTGTAATAAAAGTAACTGCGGTTAGAGATGGTGGTGTAATGAGTATAGGAGCTATAGCAGAATTTAATTACTCAGATGGTGGAGATACAGTAATAGTTAATGCTCGTAGACCATCTGGAGCTGCTCCTGTACCCGCATTTGGACAATTAGCACTAATTTATTTTCAAGCTGTAGGAACTGGATCAGCAGACCTTAACTTAAGTGAAGCTCAACTAATAGGAGCTAACGGACAATCATTACTAGTTACTTTAGTTAATAGTAATGTTGAAGTAAAAGCTGATACACAACCAAACACAGGTGGTAACGATGCAACTACTGATGATGAGGATGAAGATGATGAAGATGAATAAAAGCATTTTCTCAAGATCACTGAAAAATCGCTCTGGTTTAAGTTTGCTAGAGCTAATTATTACACTAGCTATTTTGTCAATTTTAGTAGCAACCACTTTACCATTAGCTTATAACACTGTTCGCCGTAATCGGGAAATTGAACTACGACGCGCACTTAGAGAAATAAGAACAGCTATTGATATTTATAAGCGTTATAGTGACGCAACTTCTCCACCAGGACAGCTAGTTCCAATTCAAGATCGTACTGTCTCTGGTTTTCCTAAAACTTTAGAAATATTAGCAAAAGGTTTTACTCCTGCTAATCGAATTGATGATAAAAAACTTCGCTTTCTCCGTAAAATCCCTATTGACCCAATGACAGGTAGAACTGATTGGAAAGTAAAATCTTCCACTGATGACCCTGACTCATTTTCAACTAATGGAGAAGACGTTTTTGATGTTTATTCGCAAAGCGATGAAACTGGATTAAATGGGACTAAGTATAAAGATTGGTAAAAATTATGTGGCAATTAATAAACAATAAACTTAGACAAAAACTCAACCTTAAATCAGGCTTCACTTTACTAGAACTAGTAATAGTAATTAGTATTATACTGGTTTTAGCAGCATTAGTAGTCCCTATTTTCCAAACTACTATACGAAATGCTAAAGAAACAACCTTAAAAGATACCTTATTTAAGCTTAGAGACTCTGTTGATAAATACACTTTGGATAAAGAGGAAGCTCCTCAATCATTAGAAGATTTAGTTAAATTTAAGTATATCCGTGAAGTACCTATTGATCCGATTACCAATCAAAGGGATTGGCAAGTAGAAATGGAAGAAGAACCTATCAGCCGTTCAGGAAAAAGGGGAATCAAAAATGTCTATTCTGCTGCTGAAGGAACAGCTAGCAATGGTGTTAATTATAGTGATTTTTAGTAAATCATAATTTGAAAAAATCAGCATTTCCCTCAACCTATAGCAAACAGATTTAGAAAGGTTTTTATGGCAATCTTAACTTCTCTTTGGCAGTTTTTGACTTCTCCACGTCTGCCACAAGTAGCATTAGCATTTATTGATAATGAAGCTGTTTTACTTAATATAAAAAAGAGACGTGGAAATTTTTATGTTGAACATATAGCAACTGCGTTTTTGCCAAAAGCCCTACTGCGTCCTGATTTTAGTGCATCAAATATTTCTGAAGTTAATTCACTAGTAGATTTAATTCGTCAAGCTAGCAGTCGTGCTAAACTTTCCCGTCAAAGCCGTTGGTCTATTGCTTTACCAGAAGAAGTTGCACGTACAATGGTAGTTAAATTAGATACAAAGCCTCAAAACCAAGAAGAACTAGAAAAAATGCTAGCGTGGAAAGTCGAAAGAATTGTTGGTCTACCTATGTCACAATTAAGATTAGTTCATCAACAAATTCCTAATATCTCAATGACCTATTTAGTAACTGTTGTTGCAGAAACAGTAATGGCTGAATATGAAAAAGTATTCTCCCAATTAGGCTGGCAAACAGGTTTAATTATGCCTAGACATATTGGAGAAGCAACCTGGCTAATGAAAAGTAATTTAGCTGGAGATAAATTATTAGTTAGTCATAACAATTGGGGATTTACAGCTTTTGTTTTAAGAGAAGGTAGCCCTGTTATGATTCGCTCTAGAGAATGTGCAAGAGAAGATTTAGAAAGTGAACTCTTTCGTTTAGCTACTTACTATCAAGAAAAAATCATGTTGCCAGAAAATAATAATCTTAACCTTTTGATTATTGGCGATAATGAAAAAGTGGAATTAACTAGCAAAACTTTTGCCGATGCACTAAATCAAATAAATCTTAAGGTCTTACAACCATCAGAATTTGCAATAAATATCCCTGACAATAATTACCAATTTAACCAAATTGCAGCAGCAGCAGGACTTGCAACTTTAGCTTATAATTAAAGGAATTTTTACCATTTATTTTCCCTCTCTAGTTTTGAAGATTTTGATGATTAAATACTTTTTTACTTTGTTATAACTTTTTCTTTTACTACAAATTAAAAATTAATCTCCGCAAATTGCCTTATATACTTGCGATAAACTCTAGCCTACCTTATATTAGCCCATTGTGCGCAGAAATGTGCCTACCCAACTGGGAACTTCCAAAATAAGAGGCCAAACCACTATGTCAACAACTGCTGAACACAAAAGATTAAAAGAAAAACCTGAAGGCCATTCATCCTGGCGACGCTGGGGGCCATATGTTAGCGAACGGGCTTGGGGTACAGTTAGAGAAGACTATAGCCCTGATGGAAATGCATGGGAATATCTACCACATGATAAAGCTCGTAGCAAAGCTTATCGTTGGGGTGAAGATGGGCTAGCAGGTATTTGTGATCGTTATCAATTATTAGTTTTTGCTCTTGCCCTTTGGAATGAACAAGATTCTATATTAAAAGAACGTGCTTTTGGTCTTATACCTAGCGAAGGTAATCATGGAGAAGATGTTAAAGAATACTATTTTTATTTAGATAGTACCCCAACACATTCTTATATGAAATATCTTTATAAATATCCTCAAACTGCTTATCCCTATTGGGATTTAATTCAAGAAAACCGCCGCCGTGAAGGAAGAGGCGATGAATATGAGCTTTTAGATACAGGCATTTTTGATCAAAATAAATACTTTGATGTATATGTTGAATATGCTAAAGCAGGCCCGGAAGATATTTATATTCGTATTGAAGCCTTTAACCGTGCTGATGAGGATGCTCCATTACACATTTTGCCACATCTTTGGTTTCGTAATACCTGGGCATGGGGTGAACATTATGGCCCTGAACCAACTATTGAAGTTGGTCATTCAGGTAAAAATTTTTCTACAATTGTTGCTGATGACTCTTCAGCAGAAATGCTAAAAAACCTCCCCTTTGTTTATCGTTTAGGCCCTCGCTATCTATATGGTGAAACAGGCGCAGATCTACTTTTTACTGATAACGAAACCAACATGAAGCGCGTTTATGGCCCATATTCAAATACACAAAGAGAACATTTTAAAGATGCCTTCCACCAATATGTTATTGAAGATAATAAACAAGCCATCAATCCACATGATAAAGGAACAAAAAGCTGTTTTCATTATAAACTTAATATACCAGCTAAATCCTCTGTAGTGCTACGTTTACGGCTAAGTCCAGAAAAACTTGATGACCCATTAGCTAAATTTGATGAATTAGTTAATTTACGTAAAAAAGAAGCAGATGATTTTTACACTACTGTACATCCAAAAACTGCTTCTGAAGACGAAAAATTAGTTCAACGTCAAGCATTAGCAGGAATGCTTTGGACTAAACAAATCTATTTATTTGATATTCATCAATGGCTAGAAGGTGATAATCCTAAACATCGTCCTCCTGATTCCCGTTGGAAAATTCGTAACCACCATTGGATGCACTTAAATTCAATGAGAATTTTATCAATGCCTGATAAATGGGAATATCCTTGGTTTGCAGCCTGGGATCTAGCTTTCCATTGTATTGCCCTAGCCTTAGTTGATATAGAATTTGCTAAAGACCAGCTTTGGCTAATGCTTTTTGAACAATTTCAACATCCAAATGGTCAAATTCCTGCTTATGAATGGGAATTTTCTGACTTAAACCCACCTGTTTTAGCCTGGGCATGCTGGCGTGTTTATAACATGGAACGTGTAAGAACTGGTCAAGCTGACCGTGCTTTCCTAGAAAAATGCTTCCATAAACTTCTAATAAACTTTGCTTGGTGGATAAACAAAGTTGACGCTGAAGGAAATAACGTCTTTGAAGGTGGATTTCTTGGATTAGATAATATTACTGTACTTGACCGAAGCCAAAAAATGCCTGGAGGCGTAGTTTTAGAGCAATCTGATGCTACTGGCTGGATGGGTATGTACTGTCTAAACCTAATGCGTATTGCTTTAGAATTAGCTAAAGAAAATAACGTCTATGAAAGTCTAGCTACCAAATTCTTCCAGCACTATATTTATGTAGGTGCAGCTATGAAGAAAATGGGCGGTCGTAACTACTCATTATGGGATGAAAAAGATGGCTTTTTCTATGATGTACTACGTTATCCTGATGGCTCATTCCATAAATTTAGAGTTCGTTCACTTGTAGGTGTAATTCCTATTTATGCAGTAGAACGTTTAGAAGTTGATTGGATACAACCGTTTAAGGAATTTGACACAAATCTAGCTTGGTTCTTAGAAAATCGCCAAGATGTAGTCCAACGCTGTTGTTATACTGTTACTCGTGATGGAAAAGATGTTCATGTGCTAGCAATTGTCAATGAAGAACAACTTCGCGGACTACTACAACGCATCCTTGACCCAAATGAGTTCTTATCTGATTGGGGTATTCGTAGCCTCTCTAAAGTTCATGAAGAACATCCATTTGTTTTTGGTACTAGCGAAGTCCGTTACGAACCAGCAGAAGCAGATTGTAAAATAAAAGGTGGTAACTCTAACTGGCGTGGGCCAATTTGGTTCCCTACCTCATTTCTTTTAATTGAATCTTTACGCAAACTAGGCAAAGCCTATGGAACAGACTTCACTGTTAAAGGCCCTGATGGAACAGACTTTACTTTAGATAAAATGGCAGAAGAAATTGCTAACCGAATGATTAGAATGTTTACCAAAAATAAAGATGGTAAACGCCAAATTTATGGCAACATTTCTAAATTCCAAACAGATCCTCATTGGCAAGATAACTTACATTTTTATGAATATTTTCACGGTGATACCGGCTCTGGCCTAGGTGCCGCTCATCAAACTGGCTGGTCTGGTCTTATTGCCTCCCTTATAGATGAATGGAGAAAATAAAAATTTCTAAATCCAGGTAATTAATAATTACCTGGATTTTATAGAAAAAATTTTATTGACTCTTCGCTTATGTTTCGCTATACTTTGCCCTGTCTTGGTGATATAACTTTCGCTCAAAAAAATTATTAACAAAAACCTGGTTTAACTAAAAAGCCCTAGAAAGTTGAGCTATTAGGCATGAAATTAATCAGACAAACTACTCTTTATTATCGTGAAGGCAGTTCTGACAAAGTTTATGAAGTTGATCTTTGTGAAGTAAGCCCCGGTCGTTATTTGGTTAATTTCCGTTATGGCCGACGTGGTACTAACTTAAAAGAAGGCTCTAAAACTACTAGTGCCGTAGCATTAACCCAAGCTCAAAGGCTTTTTGCAGAATTAGTTAGTGAAAAAGTTAAAAAAGGTTATTCAGAACAAACACCCACAACTTCTGTTACACCTCCACAACCAATCCCTAAAGTAAAAATAGATAATACCCCTAGTTCTTCAGATCCTCGCAACCAAAAGATTTTAGACCACTTAAGCAACTTTCTTTCTTCTCGTTCAAATAAAACTAAGCATAAATGGCCCATTGAACGAGTAATTTGGAGAGCAGGAGAACTAAAAATTCGTGAAGCTACTCCCCTACTTATAAATTTAATTAGCAATAGCAATAGCTTAAGAGATTATTGTATTGCTTGGGCCTGGGCTGGTGTGCAGATGAGTCAGCCGTTTCTGCTCTAGGTCGTCTTTATGGTGACTCTCGAAATAGTGATTCTGTACGTCGTATTGCTGCTGAAGCTCTTCTTAAACTTTCTGATGAAGAAACACAAAAAGAGTTTCGTCAAGATATGATTGAGCGTCTCCCACTTGAACTTCGTGATAGTGCGCGAAATGGTTCAGCAGAAAAATTTACTCAACTACTTAAAAATTACTTAAAAAATGCTACTCCTGCACAATTTGAAATATTAGACACTATCTATTTAATTGATAATAAAAATGTTCGCCCCGCTTTATTAGAAATTTTACGAACTGCAACACTTAAACCCAATTATTTCAAACACTTCAGACACATCTTTAAGGCTGCTGAATATCGACTTGATGCAGAAGTCTTTGGACTTATTGCTTATCGTTTTGAAAAAGAAAAAGAAATGTTCCAAGCTAATTCTTATTCAAACACCTACTACATAACTATTGATGGTCGAGTTACTGCGGTAAACAAAAAAGCTCTAAAAACACCTGACTCACCTATTGCATATAGCAACCACACCCGTATGTATTTACGTAAGCGTGTTTGGCGTACATTAAGACGAATGGGTAATTTAAATAACTATGATTATGTAAAAATGGCTGTAGGTGTTTTACTTCCTTATACTGACCAAGACGCTCTACCTACTCGTCAAACTAGCTACTATAATTGGCAAACTCGTAACTATACATATACCAACTATGATAAGTATGCTAGTTATATATCATTTAATTATATTTTATATGGTAATAGCACTCGTTATGTTGTCTCTCCTGGACACAATAATTGGCGATGTCGGCCTACTTATAAACCCGCAGACCCAGCACCTAAAATCCGGGAAGAATCTTTTCCTAAACTTTGGGAAAATGTTCCTGTAGGCTTATTACATCTTTTAGTTGAAAGTAATTGTGAAGAAGTGCATAACTTTGCTACAAAAGCTATAGAATCCTGTTCAGAGTTTTGCGATGAATTAGATATAGAAGTATTAATGTTACTTCTAACTCGACCCTATCAAGTAACAGCAGAACTAGCTTTTAATATAGTAAAAGCTAGATATGACCGAAATAATCCTAATGGTCAGCTTCTTTTAGCTTTAGCTAACTCAAGCTTTGCTCCTGCTCGCTCTCAAGCCTACAGATGGATTGATGAATCTAGGCATCATTTTACTAAAGATATTAATTTTATTTTTTCACTGATTACTAGCCAACAAGTAGAAACTCGTAATTTTTCACGTAATTTCTTAAACTCTGTTATTTTTGCTGATTCTGTAGCAAAAGAGCTTATTTCACAAGTAATTGCTTATTTACTTTCCTTAAGAGTTGATACAAACAACTTAAATTTATCTATAGAAATTAAAGAGATTACAGACATTGTATCCAGCAAATTTACCTATGCACTAGCTTCTTTAGAGCTAAATATAATCTTAAAACTTCTAGATCATCCAATTCTTGAAATACAAGAATTTGGTGGAAAGATTTTACTTAACCATCAAATAAAATCTGTTTCTCTCCAAGAAGATATTATTTATTCTTTAATGAATTCTACTTATGAATCAATGAGGGCTATAGGCATAAACTTACTTGGTCAATTGCCTAATGAATCCTTATTAGCTAAAGAAAGTCTTTTATTATCACTTTGTACTCATACCTTGGCTGATATACGTTCTACAATCCGACCAATAATTGGCCGTTTAGCTAGTGCTAATAGAGAATTTGGACAAAAACTAGGTTTAACATTAATTGACAAACTATTAGTTGATGAACCTTTTGCTAAACTACATTCATATATTGTTAGTCTATTAAGCAGTGAGCTTAAGTTTATCTTACAAACTCTTGACTGGGAATTAACTTTAAAACTCACTAAATCAAAATCTCCTTCTGCCCAAGAAATGGCTGGTGTTCTCCTACAAGCTAATTCTCACTGGGCTAGCCATTACACTACAGATGATTTAGTTAAACTATCTAATAGCGAACTTCAAGCCGTAAGAGTCGCAGCCCAAGAGCTTTTTAAAAATTCTCTACCTCGTTTTTATAACGATCCAAATGAAATGGCTATTTCCATAAGATTTTTAGATTGTAAATGGGACGAAGAAAGAAAAACTTGGTTTAAGATATTTCAAGATTCCTTTACATCAGAACATCTTAGCCCAGTTATTTTAGTTAGTATTTGTGATAGTACACGCGAAGACGTACAAAAATTTGGTCGTGATTTAATTCTTAAGTATTTTTCCAGCGAATCAGGCCCAGAATACTTAATGAAATTAAGCGAGCATCCTTCCCACACCATGAAAATGTTTGTTACTAACTATTTAGAAGAATACGCCGCTAACAATGCAGATCGTCTAAAAGAACTAACACCTTATTTTATCAGCACTTTATCAGCCATTAATAAAGCTCGTATAGCCAAAGAACGTGTGCTTAATTTCTTAGCAAAAGAAGCTGAGAAAGATGTAAAAGCAGCAGAAGTTGTTGCAGAAATTCTTACTAGACAATCTGTAACTATGGCAATAAGAGATAAAGCCCATAGCATTGAGTCTATGCTCAAGATTCATAGTATCTACCCACAGATAGCTTTGCCAATACAAGTTAAAGCTTTGGAGGTTCGCCGTGGAATTTAATTACTCATACAAAGGTAGTTCAGCAGTAACTAGCCATTCTAGCCAAACTAAGATGTCTTTTTCTCCTGATACTAAACGCGAGCCTACTTTTTTTATTGGCGAACTACAAAAAAATATTGAATTTCGTGAAGCTATTAGTGCTTTACACAATGTTGTAGTTTCAGACTTACGCTTTAAGCCAAAAGATAAAACAGCTTATAAAGAATGGGCAGCAGAAAGAGATAAAATAGATGTCCAAATGCTAGCAGCCCAACGAACAGACTTAGTAGAACAAATTAAAGTTTTACAAACGGAACTAAATCAAATTTATCAACAACATACAGCCCGTCATGCCCAATTTAATCAAGCTAAACAACGCTTTTTTAACTATCTTTATGAAAAAGAACGGGATGTTTGGTTTGTTTTAGATCCAGTAATTACAGTCCATCCTGATGAAGTATTTTTTGAATGTTTTAGCCAAGATGAATCTACTTATGGTCGTCTAGGTACTAGTTATGAAGTCTTTAAAAATATTAGTGAGTTTTCCTGCGGTACAACTAATATTGATTATTCTGCGACGCTTTACAATGAATTTCAAAAAATCCGTAGCTATAAAAATACTCGATTTGAAGTAGAACCTTCAGGTTTTGAAGTAAAAACTCAAGGTGAAGAAGATTATAAAGAAGTAAAAATTGACTTGCCTGATAGTTGGGTTAGAGGCTTTCTACAAGTAAGCTCTGCAATGTCTTTACCAACTACCTCTTTTACTCTACATCCAATGGATGTTTACAATATTTGTTTTGTGCTGCGTCGCCATAAAGAAAACCTTGGCCCTCGTAGCCTGCGTTATATCCTTAAACCAGGTGAGCCTATAAAATTAGTTTTTGACCCTTGGGACATTGAAGTGGTTTGTCCTCGTTCTATTTACCAAGGTACAACAGCAACTACAATTCGGGTTTGGGGTAGACGTAGAATACTTATTTTAGAAAGACTTATACCTATTGCTAAAAGTTTTACTGTTCATCTACTTGGAACTGGACTTCCATCATTCTATGTTGCTGATCTAGGAGATATGTCATTTACTTTAGGTCTATCAGGTTGGACGGCTAACGATTGGTCAACAGCAGGAAATTTTGATTTAATGGCACCTCGTGCAGAGGTAGATAGTTTTACTAAACGCCGTATTTTTGATGCACTAAAAGAAAAATGGGTAGAAAAACCAGATGATCTTTCAAAACGCCTAGGCATAGACCGTAACATTATCTTAGGTGCTTTAAGTGCTTATACTCAAGCAGGACGAGCAATTTATGACCTAAATAAATCTGTTTATCGAGTTCGTGAGTTAAGCCGCGATCCTCTACCAATGGATAAGTTAAGATTTGCTAATGCTCGTGAAGAAAGCGCGACAAGTTTTCTTTCCCAAAATAATGTAAAAATTAATGTTGTAGAACAAGACGCAACAGGAACATTAAATATTTTAGGCAATGTCAAAGATAAGTCCAAAAATTACAATACAATGGTAGGCATTGATAAAGATGAACGGATTGCTAAAGCAACTTGTGAATGTTATTGGCACCAACAAAACAAGTTATTCAAAGGCCCTTGTGAGCATATCTTAGCTTTAAGAATGCAGCATAGCCGCCAAAAACGTTAAATCACCAGGCATTTATATTAAAATTATTTACTTAGATCTTTCTCAATTTTATAGCAGTTTAATTACTAAGTAGAAAGCAGAGCTTAGAATCTTGCAACCCGAATGGTGAATCGCCATTCTTGTACTTAGTCTAGTCACGCTTCACTAGTCTGCTCTTTACTTTTGCACTAGCTAATACCTATTACGTTTTTCGGTTTGTATTATGTAAATACAAAATCGTAATAGGTATTGCTAGTGCATCGAGTTGAGCAAGCCTAGTCTTTAGAATTTTACGAAGATATTCTGTTGATTATACCTAGTAATTAAACTGTTTTTCTCTAATTCAAAACTTAGTGCAAAAGTAAAGAACTTACCTTGCAACCCGAATGGTGGATCGCCATTCTTGTACTCAGTCTAGTCACGCTTCACTAGTCTGCTCTTTACTTTTGCCGGTGCTAACCACCGGCGGGTATTCCGGTTTGTGTTTCGTAAAGTGAATAACCCGCCGGTGGTTGCACCGGCATCGAGTTGAGCAAGCCTAGTCTTTAGAACTTTACGAAGGTTTTGCTTTTGCACTAAATTTTTGGGTTAACTAATTAGTTCTTTAAAATCTAAAATTTTGTGTAAAAGTAAAGAGCTTACCTTGCAACCCGAATGGTGGATCACCATTCTTGTATTTAGTCTAGTCACGCTTCACTAGTCTGCTCTTTACTTTTGCCGTAAATTGCCTGCGCTAGCACTTTCGGTGTGTGTTTGGAAAATAAAAATGCAAGCGCAGGCAATTACGGCATCGAGTTGAGCAAGCCTAGTCTTTAGAACTTTACGAAGGTTTTATTTTTACACAAAATTTTTAGATAAATATTTCCAAGTTTTAGTAGGTTTAATAGAGAATTTTCCCTTGCAATCTGAATAGTGGATCGCTATTCCTGTGTTTAGTCTAGTCATGCTTCACTAGTCTGCTCTTTACTTTTGCCGTATCAGCGTACAGCCAAGGCTTTCGGTTTGGATCTGAAAAATCAAAAACCTCGGCTGTACGCGATACGGCATCGAGTTGAGCAAGCCTAGTCTTTAGAACTTTACGAAGGTATCTATTAAACTAAAATTTCTTTTAATTCTGTTATTTGGAGATACCCTGTTATGTCTAACCAACGTCCAAGAACCCGCCAAGAACTTTATGAACGTATTCGTCAAACTTCCCGCGAAGAGTTTATCTTAGAAGAAATGATTCGCTTTGGCTTTTGGCCTGCACAAGGAGAAATACCACAAGATCCAGCCGACGAAATTCGCCGACGTGGGGAACTCCAACGCCAATTAGGAGAACTTAACTCACAAGAACGTAATCTTCGTAATGAAGAAAAAATGCTTAAAGAATTACGTAAGCGGCGGATGGAAGAATCTAAACGTAAACGTCAAGAAACCAAAGAACGACGAGAACGCCAACGTCAAGAACGCGCTAAAGCTTGGCAGGAAAAAAAGAAACAAGACATAACTTATTTAGGTGAAGGCGTTTCCGCAGGGTTAAATAACAAAGAAGTTAATTCCAGTAGACTTAATCAACATAATTTACTTTCGTATTCTAATGCTAGTGAAATAGCATCAGCAATGAATATTTCAATTAATGCTTTAAGGTTTCTAGCTTTTACACGTAAAACTAGCACTACTTCACATTATGTTCGCTTTAAGATTCCTAAAAAAACTGGTGGAGAAAGAATTATTTCTGCTCCAATGCCACGACTTAAAGCAGCACAAAACTGGATACTTCATAACATCTTAGAAAAAGTTACACTTCATGATGCAGCGCATGGATTTTGCCAAAAGCATTCCATTGTTACTAATGCTAAACATCATATAGGGGCTGAAGTTATTGTTAACATTGACTTAAAGGATTTTTTTCCTTCCATATCTTATAAAAGAATTAAAGGGCTTTTCTTATCTTTAGGTTATTCTGAAGCAGCAGCAACTATTTTTGGATTAATTTGTACAGAACCAATAGTTGAACAAGTAATTCTTGATGGAAAAACTTATTATGTTGCTACTTCTGAAAGACATCTTCCACAAGGTGCGCCCACTAGCCCAGCTTTAACCAATATTCTTTGCCGTCGTTTAGATAAACGTCTAAGCAAGATGGCTAGCAATTTAGGTTTTACTTATACTCGTTATGCAGATGATTTAACGTTTTCTGCTAAAAGTGAAGCTAGTCGTAATGTTTGCAATATTTTAGCTAAAACTGACAACATTGTTAAACATGAGGGTTTAACAATTAATAGTGAAAAAACTCGTGTACTGCGTAAAGGCCGACAACAAGAAGTAACAGGAATTGTTGTAAATAAACAACTTAGTATATCTAAAAAAACTCTTAAACGTTTCCGGGCAACTTTATTTCAAATAGAAAAAGATGGCCCAGATAACAAACATTGGGGACACTCCAAAGATGTAATTGCATCAATACAAGGATTTGCCAATTTTGTTTATATGGTTAGCCCTGAAAAAGGGCGACTCTTAAAAACTAAAGTTCGAGCTATCATTAAAAAATATAATTGGAAAGCTGCTCAAAGGAAAAGACTTCCTCTACCATTAACAACAGTTCCGCCTACTGTTCAAGAAATTCAAAAAGTACCTGAAACAGTAATAGAAAAACCTCAAGAGCAAAAAACTAATAAGAAATGGTGGAAACTATTTTAGGTTATTTAATTTAAACCATTTAATATTATCTACCCTAGAGCTAAGTTTTTAACTCTCTGTTGAAATCTAATTATAGTCAGCGAGGCTCTAAAGAAATGGCCTAGCAAAATTGCTGTCCAAATATCTGTAGGTTGTAGAACACGAAAGGATTTAATAAAAAAACAAAGTCCTAGAGGAATAATAACTTGTGAGACTAGAGAAATATAAAGCGGGCTGCGAGTGTCTCCTGTGCCTTGCAATCCTCCAGTGCAAGTTAAAGCTATTGTGATAAATATTCCAGAAAGACTTAAATAAGCAAGTAACTCTTTACCAATACTAATAACCAAAGGGTTTTCAATCCCAAACAAAGTAAGCATTTGAGTAGGAATTGCAACAAAAAGCAAGCCAATAATTAATGCTAAACTAAACCCTAAAAGACTAGTTGTAACAACTGTTTTCTTTACTCTATCAAATTTTTTTGCCCCTAAATTCTGCCCTGTAATAACGGCTGAGGCACTCATTAACCCTACCGATGTCCAGGTGATTAGGGAAAAAAGTTGGCTATATGCAACACTATATGCAGCTTGAGTTTCAGCACTGTTTTGCAACATACCAATAAATCTTAGAAGTATTACACCTCCGATATTCATTGCAATGCCCTGAAAACCTGCTGGAAGTCCTAAGCTAAAAATACTACGAATAATACTAAAATCAAAAGCTAGATCTTTAAGAGGTGGCAGGCGTAAAACTAGTTTTTTACTTAACAATAAATAAAGACCTATTAAAGTCATCACAGCAGCAGCAGAAGTAGTTCCAATAGCTGAACCTTTTGTTCCAAGTGCAGGTATTGGGCCAAAACCACGAATTAAAACAATATTAAAAATAATATTTAAGATTGTTAAAATTGCCCCTAATTTTAGCGGTGTTTTAGCATCACCTGCGGCCCGAAGTCCTCCACCCATCATAAAAAAGAAAAGTAGTCCAATATTAAAAAGAAACATTATTTGCAAATATGGCAAGCTTTCAGCTTTTACTAAACTTTCAGCTTTTACTAAATCTAGTAAATATGGCGCGGAAAAATAACCTAAAGGAGCAATAACCAAACAACCTATAATTAATGCTGTAATTAAAGCTTGGTAAAATATCTTGTTGACTTGCTCTTTATCACCAGCACCAACAGCTTGTGCAATTAAAACACTCATACCAATTGATAAACTACTCATAAAAACAACTATTACCAAAAAAATCTGCCAACCAACTCCAATAGCAGCATTACCTTGATAGCCTACATAATGACCAACCAAAGTATGATCTATAAGCCCTTGTAGCCCAGCAATCATATTTTGCATTATCGTGGGCCAAGCCATTTTCCAAACAGCTTTTGGGATTGAGCCTTCAATTATCGTTTTATCAAATTTTTGTTCTTTTTTATCATTTTGCATGGAAATTAATGGGAAATTATTTAGACTTTTTATCTTTAAGGACTAGTAGCATAAACTTTGTATTACCAACTAAATAGCGTTGCCAAAGTCTTGTAGGTTCCTGCATTAACCTATAAAACCATTCCAGTCCGGCTTTTTGCATCCAAAGGGGGGCGCGTTGTGAAAAACCTGCTACATGGTCAAAACTCCCACCTACACCAATAGTAAAACTTACACCTAGTTTAGCTAGGTTTGCAGCTTGCCATTTTTCCTGTCGAGGTGATCCCATTGCTACAAAGAGGACATCTGGAGAAGCCTGTTTTATATCCTCAATTACATCTTCATTACGGCCAAAATAGCCATCGTGATAACCTGCAATTTTTAAGTTAGGTAAGGTTTTTTGATAGTGTTCTACTAGTGTTTTAATAACTTCTGGCTTTGCACCTAAAAAATAAACTGAGTAACCTTTTTCTGCTGACATTGCTACTAGACGCTCAAAAGTATCAATTCCCGTAACACGTTCCTTTAAGGGTTTACCTAAAAATCTTGATGCCCAAACAACAGACATTCCATCAGCAGTAACAATATCTGCATTAAGAATAATTTGCTTTAATTCACTATCTTCTTGAGCTAAAACAAGTTTAGAAGCATTGACTACAACCATAAAACGAGCCTTTTGCTTATTTTTAATATACTCATCTATTAAAGTTAAAGTTTCTGTTTGTGAAAGGTTATCAACCGTAACACCAGCCATCATAATAGGTTCTGGCCGCTTAAATGATATAGTTTCTTTCTGCTCATTTGCTCCTAAAATAGGAGTTTCCATAGTTTTAGATTCTTCATCAAAATTTAATATATTTGGATCATAATTATTAACATCTACTTTAGTATTAGTAGGAATTGTAAGCTGTTCAAAAGGAGCAACATCCAAACGTTTAGCATAATCAGGAACTAATATTGCGTTACGAATTTGGCGAGGTATTGCAATAAATATTGTGTAAAAAGTTACCCCATAACAAATAAATAGTAGACAATGCGCAGGTAAAACATATCTAAATTCTGAGTGCATAGTTGATTGAGCAAGTAAATAATAAAAAGGAACTGTTACAACTAATAACCAACTATGAAAATTTTTTATGCTAATTAATAAGCCTAAAATAACAAAGATCCAAACACTTTCCTTAAAAATACGCTGTAAGGTTCTTACTAGTGGCCTAAAGTAATCTATAAAAGATCCAAATTCACTATAGTAGCTAAATAAGCCAAATATTGAGCCTTTTGTTCTTTGAGCTTCTTTTAAGTCAACTTTTCTTCCCTCAAGTTCTAGGCGAATTAGCGACGCAGAAGCAGAATATTTAGTCATTATTCCGATATGATTTAGCATTACGCCAAGATACCAAATAGGACGTTCAGAAATAATTTTTAGCGAACGATCTATTCGGTCTTTTTCACGTAAAAATCCATCTGGTGAAATTAAATTTGCGGCATAATCTGGGCGGTTATAGGTTTTAGCATCCCAAACTAGAGTTTCATAGTCTGTTGTTGGTAGCCCTAAAGATGGATCTGCTATAGCAAGTCCCGCTTGTAAAATATTTCCTACATTTAGCGAAATAGGGACAAATTTGCCATATAAATAATAATTTCTAATAGTTATTGGAGAAATAGCTAAAAAAGTTCCTAAAATCAAAATAGCTAAGCGTTGTGCAGGATTAACAATAGACCTACGCATTAGCAAAAATGCAATAATCCAAAAACCCCAGACCAACATTGCATTACCACGTAGCCAACAAGAAAGTCCATAAAAAAGACCTGCTAAAAAAAGTTCTTTATAGCCTTTTTCTTTATGCCAACTAACTTTATAAGCTTTAATTAAAAATAGCGTTCCTGCCATTACAAAAACAGACACTAAACTATCTGGTAATAGCAACATTGAGTAATAAGCTAAATGGTGTGATATAGCTACAGCAATTCCAGCAATACTTGCAATAGTTCGGTTAAATAGCTCTAAGGCAATAAAAAAAACTAGCACAGCCGCTAAAGCATCTAGCAACCCTTGAGCAAATAGTACTCCAGCCGGATTTTTACTAGTTAAACTATAAATCAAACTTAAAAATAAAGGATAACCCGGAGGATAAAGTAATAAACTAGTATCTCCTGGCGCAACACTGCTAGGAAATACTGCTTCAATACCTTTATTTAATATTTCGGTAGCAAACCCATCATGAATTGCTGTTAGTCCAGCAAAATCTTGTTGGCCTGTTTTTAGTAGTGGAAGGAAGTCTAAATACTGTAAATAACGGACTAAGCAAGATAAAAGAAAAATTCCAGTGATAATTAGCCATTTACTTTTTTTTGATAGTGGTTCGGCTTCGGCTGGGGGTTCAGGGATATTTTGCCAAAAAGAAATCAGTTTTTTCCAATATTTATTGCCATTTATCAACCCTACTTATTTGCAATAATCCATAAATGCCAACCCCAAAGTCGGGCTAAGGGTGATTCTATAGCTTTGGGTAAAAATTTACCAATAATAGGAATCCAACGCTTATTAAGGAATCTTACGGCTGTTTCCACTTTCCCAAAACGTGAAAATAGCTGTGCTGCCTCCGATCGGTTATAAACCCGAGCCAAAGGATTTCCAGCACCATCAGTATTTTGATTAAGAAACTCTTCTTGGGAAAAAAATTGTTCAGGATTTTTTTTCATATCGTTTTGCAGACGTTTAAGGGCATTAATATCTTCTTTAGTAATTAAATTAACTACTTTTGGCCCCCATTCATATTGAAGTAATTTAGCTCCAAAACGACGAAAAAACATAATATTCCCATAATAATTATAAGAATTACGATGATAGAGCATTACTAAAGCTCTTCCACCTGGTTTAATTACTCGGTGAACTTCATTAATAGCCTTTTGTGTGTCTGGGGTGTGGTGTAACACTCCATGAGAATAAACTAGGTCAAAATGGTTATCAGGAAAAGGGAGGTTTTCAGCATCAGCAACTTGAAAATTACCTGTTAGATTTTGCTGTTGAAAACGTTTTCCTACAAGTTCAATAGAACGTGGGGTTAAATCTACGCCAGTATAAATAGCACCTGCACGGGCAAATTGTACAGCATCGGTGCCTAAACCACAGCCTACTTCTAAAACAGTTTTTCCTTTCCAAGCAGGAAAATTAGCCATTTCTAAAATATGCCATTCAGTTTCATAGCGATGTTTTTCAATGGCATTAAAAAATTCTACTGTACCAATTTCTGCTTGAGCAAACTTAGTCCCACAAGGGTTTTCATTCCAAAATTCTCTAACTTTTTGTTTTAATTCTTCAGGTCTTTCCACACTTTGCAACACAAATACTAATTCCTATTTTCAATAAATCTTTGATACCAAAGTTCAAAAGTTAATAGTTGAAAAATTTTTAAGCTATTATCTTCTCTGCCTTGATTATTGGCTTCAATTACTCGCTGAACTTCTGCTGGGTCAAAATAGCCTCGAGATGCTATTTTTTTAGGGGAAAGTAGTTCTGCTACTAGTTCTGCTAGGTCACGTCTTAACCAGGCGCGAAGCGGTGCGCTAAAACCAGCTTTTTTTCGATGAATAATTGACTTTGGTAACACTCCTTCAAGAGCGCGTTTGAGTATATACTTTCGGGTAAAGCGTCGCAACTTTAGTTCTGCTGGAATACGCATAGTTAAATCCACTAATTCTTGGTCTAAATAAGGTACGCGCACTTCTAAAGATGTTGCCATACTGGTTTTATCTGTATAGGTTAAATTTAAACAAGGTAAAAATAATTTTAAGTCAATATAAAGCATTTGATTAATCCAATGCTCATCTTTAACTCTCTTATAAAAATGTTGATGCTGTTCATAAGCATTAAATTTTGCTGTCTGCTCTTTTAGATCTTTGCTATAAAGCTTTTGTTTTTCTGGATCTGTAAAATATGTTCCATAGCCCAAATAGCGGTCTTGAAAAGGCAAATAAGCTGATTTTGCTAGTTTTTGTAGATTGCGAAATAATGCGTTAAATTTTCCTGGCATTGAAGCGGGCAGAGATGAAACTACAGGCTGAGTAATTGAGCGAGGAACTAAATTATAAATTTCTGCTAATTTTATTGCTAAATGCCTAGGATAGCCGGAAAAAACCTCATCTCCTCCCATTCCACTAAGCAAAACTGTTAAAGTCTCCCGCGCAGCACGACAAATTAAATAGCTAGTAATAATTGCTGGATCTGCAATTGGCTCGTCCATATGCCAAATTAACTTAGGAAGTAGGTCAAAAACTTCTGGTTTTAGAATAGATTCCTGGTAATTAGTATTAAATAATTTTCCTACTTCTCTAGCATATTTAACATCATCAGGAATTACATCATAGCTTAAATCTTCGCTAGTAAAACCTATAGTATAAGTTGTAATTTGTTGCTCTACTTCTTTACCCATTAGAGCAACAAGGCTAGAAGAATCAACCCCACCTGATAGAAAAGCCCCTAGCGGGACATCGCTAACCATTTGGCGTTTAACAGAACGCTTTAAGGTTTCTAAAACTGCTTCTGACCAATATTTTTCGCTTTGGCTATGGTCTTCATTAAATTTAATATCCCAATATTCTTTAATGTCCAAGTGTCCTTGCTGGTAGGTTAAATAATGTCCGGGTGCAAGTTTATAAATACCCTGAAAAAGAGTTTTAGGATCTGGAACCCAAAGAAAAGTTAAATACTGATTAAGTGAGCTTAAGTTTATTTCTCTAGGTATATCTAAAGTTAACAAGGCTTTAATTTCAGAAGCAAAAGCAAAACCTTGTTTAGTTTGAGCATAATAAA
Organism: Blastocatellia bacterium; assembly: GCA_016713405.1. Classification (NCBI taxonomy): domain Bacteria; kingdom Pseudomonadati; phylum Acidobacteriota; class Blastocatellia; species Blastocatellia bacterium. Next base: position 369,935 of record JADJPF010000004.1, on the reverse strand, counting down.
CAGGTTTAATTCCTAGTGGGTCACGAGCAATAAAAAGTTTTTCTGTTCGACTATCCCAAATGGCAAAAGCAAACATTCCATTAAAGCGTAAAACACACTTTTCACCCCATTCTTGATAAGCAGCAATAATTACTTCTGAATCTGTATTTGAGCGAAAGCGATGTCCACGAGTAATTAAATCTTGGCGAAGTTCTAAATAATTATAAATTTCCCCATTAAAAACTAACCAGATACGCCCATCTAAAGATGACATTGGCTGATGCCCTGCTGGAGATAAATCAATAATTGACAGGCGTTTATGCCCTAAGCCTATGGTTTCACCTGTAGAAGTTTCGCTAATATAAGAGCCAAAATCATCTGGCCCACGATGATCAATTGTTTTTAACATAGCACCAAGCTTTTGACTCTCAGCCTGACCGACTAAACCACAAATTCCACACATAAACAACCTTTTGATTAGTTTTTGGAATGGTTAAACTAGCAAAACCTTTTGTTAGTTCAATAAGCTATTTTTTACTAGCTTGTAGTTTTTCTTCTATTAAAGTGCAAACTTGTTCGGTACGCACATCCCAAGTTGAGTTAACAACCGTTGCTTGACGTTGAGTTTTAGCGGCTAAGTCATTTTCTTTTAACGCCTGCTCTACAAGCTCAATAAAATGGTCATAGCCTCGTGCAATACGCAAAATTCCATCTAGCTCTTCATATTCATAAAGCGGTGTAATTACAACTGGTTTACCTGTAGCTAGGTACTCACGAACTTTTATAGCACTTCCATAATTAACAAATTCATTATTTGTCACCCAAGGCAAAACACAAACACTAAATTGTGCAGCATAAGCAGGTAGGTCATAATAATTTTTTGACCCTAGCATATGCACATTTGGTAAACCTTCTACAGTTAAAGGTGTTGTTTTTAAGCCAATAAACACCCATTGCCAGTCTGGACGACGCTGGCTAACATATCGGATTAGGTCTTGGTCAACTAACCAGCTTTCAATTGCTCCAAAATAGCCAAGTATAGGCTTTTTAATTGGTTGAAACTCGCTAGGGATAGGAAAACTTTTTGCTGTTACAGCAGAAAAATGCTCAAAATCAACAGCTTGTTCAAGTAAATAAGACTTTTCTTTATATTTAGCCTCCCCAAAAAGCTTTTTTCCAGAATAGTAAATAATTGCTGCTTTGTCCTGTAACTCATCGTGAAGTGAGCGAATTAGCCCACCTCGCGCACCATGATCCATATCATTAGCTTCGTATTTATCAGACACTTGATAAATTAATAATTTTTCTCCTAATCGTCCAACAATATCCTTAGCAGTAGGGATAGCAATCCAAAGTATAGGGTTACTAAAGCCTAGAAGAATCATTAAGATACGAAGTTGAATAATAAGCAACCATTTATTTAGAGTTCTTCCCCACTGACTAGAAAAAAACGGGGTGACAATAGGAGTAACAACCCAAATACCTTCTGGAGAACGGCGAACAAATTTTAAGTAGCTTTTAAGTTTACGGCGAACTTTGGCAAAAAAATCTTTGCTACGAACACTTGGCAACCCCATAGAAATAGAATTAATAAACATTACTTTATTATTACGAGCTAAACGCTTCATTATATGGTTTTTAGAGTGTGGATGGTGATACCACCAATCTTCACCAGCAAAACAAATTATTGAGTGACCAGAAAGCATTAATATTCCTTCAATAGATAAATAAGAATAGATAAGAGATAAGATATTGCCAGAAAATACTAAAAATAGTAAGGTCTAAGCGAGAAATTTTTCTAACCTATAGATTTGTGATCAGCATTGTGATCAGTATTATTAATCTAATAATATAATTATAAACACTAGTCCAAGTATAGAAACCAAGTATATTTTTTGAATATTACTAGAATATATTAAGTCTTTAACTATGTGATCATAGCTAAATAACTAGTATAAAATAGGCTAAAAATACAATAAATTTGCTAGTAAAAGTATAGTAAGTTTACGTTTAAAATTGGTTATAGCAAATATAATAAAGAGTTAATAAAGCAAATAATATTTAATTATAAAGATAATTTATTATTTTTATGCAAAAGATAGTAGTAAAGAAATAAAAGTTAATATATTATATGCGTACTTATCTAATATAATTAACCACAAAATAGGAGCATAAAAAATGGGCTTTACAGAAATACAAAAAACTTCAGATACTCGCAGAGCTAATGTAGATGCAATATATAGAGTCAATGAAAAAGGCGTAGGTATATTAAGATTTACCAAAAGCGGTGTAGAAAATCTAAATAGAATGAAAAATCTAGACCTAAATAAACCTTTTAAGCTCTATGTAGATAAAGATAATTTTGGTTTAGCATTTGAACAATCAGAGCAAGGAAAGTTTAAGATTGCTGGTGTAAATATTGGAAAATATAGTTTATCTTATAGTGATGTGAGCAAAACAATTACACAAGATGTTAAATATAATATAGTAAATTCTGATAGATATTCATTAGTATTAGCTCCAGCATCAGACAATCCACAAATAGTAGTGGCTGTTGTAGAAACCGAAGAAGAAAAACCAGCCGCTAAAAAAAGAAAAACTAAAAAATAATAAAGTAAAATATTAAAAATAAATAAAAACTCACAAACAATAAAGTAAAACCTATGTTGTTTGTGAGTCTTTATTTATCTGATAACAATTTAAGTTAAAGTTTTTTTAGAGAGCTTAACTAAACTTTAAGCTTTCTTTTTTAGTTTAATTTCAAATATTTTAGGCCAAAGTTTTCCAGTAACAAAAAGCCGGTCTTTTGCTGAGTCATAAGCAATTCCATTTAATACATCAGGGTTCATAGCTCGATCTGTTGGTGAAAGTAGCCCTGTTAAATCAATACTACCGGTAACATCCCCGCTATTTGGGTCAATTATTACTATTCGGTCAGTTTGCCAAATGTTGGCATAAATCAGCCCTTTAATATACTCAAGCTCATTAATGCTTGTAATAGGCATTTGGCCTTCTTTAACTGTGATAGTTTTAAGCACTTCAAAAGTAAAAGGATCAATAAAACGAATTTTATTTGTACCATCACTAAGTATCAGGCTTTTACCATCGTTAGTTAATCCCCAACCTTCGCCAGAATAGGAAAATTCCTTTTCTTTTTCAAAACTCCCCAAATCATAAACAAAGCCTTTATTATGTGTCCAAGTTAATTGATAAACTTTTCCTTGAAAAATCGTCATTCCTTCGGCAAAGTAGGGATTAGGAACATCAATCTTTTTCTGCACTTTGCCGGTTTCTAGCTCAACTCTACGTAGGGAAGACATTCCTTGTAGTCCTGTACTTTCATATAAAACACCTTCATGAAAGATTAAACCTTGTGTAAAAGCGTCTATGTCATGCGGCCAACTATTAACAATTTCATAAGTATATTTTCCAGTCATACTCTCACCAATTGAAACTACTTGTCCTACTTGAATTTGTTGCTGTTGTGCATTAGTACAAGCAATAAAAAGAAATGTAAGAATTGTAATGATTGATAATAATAAAATTAATCTATAAGCTGATATTGTCATTTTTTAGATTCCATGTTTGCAATAAAATAAAAAACGAATTATAACAATTTCATATGGGTTTTTAGTAAAAGTTTGTCCGAATAATTATTTTAAGTTTCCTCAGCGAAAGGAGTTTAATTTAGTGGAAAAATTAGCTGAATTAACCAATGCAAAAGCCGTTTTAGGCCAAGCTTTTAATTATTATAAAAATAATTTTGCTAGTTTTTTTAGATTTACTTTAATGACTTTTCTTCCACTTCTATTTTTAACAGGTGTACAAATAATAATTTATTTTATTAAGGTTAATGATATTAGTTCTTTTATTTTATTAGATATTTTATCTTTTTTATTTAGCATTTTAACTTTAACTATTTCTCAATTTACTGAACCAACTATATATTTAATACTAACAATTCTTGGACTACAAATATTAACTAATAGAGATACTAATTTTATTAGTATTTCAAAATTATTTCAAAAATATTCATTTAATTTTGCTAAAACATTTGTAATATTTTTTCTTTATTTTATAACTGTTCAACAACTTGTTCATTTACTTTTACTTATACCATTATCATTTAGTATAATACAGCAATCTATTGACTTAGAAACTCTTATTTTTGCAGAAAACTTAAATGATAAAATAAATAGTATTTATTTAGATAAAATAATTCATAATTTATATCCTATTACTTATTATTTTACAGAAATTATTTCTATAATTATTGCTGCATTTTTCATCAAAAAATACTATTTATATATTCCTATAACTATAATAGAAAATGTTACTAATGTTATACCATTAAAAAATTCTAAATTATTAGTTAATGAAGTAAAATCGTTAGTAAATAAACTATTTTTTCTAACAATATTTCTTCCCTATTTTATCAATGCTAGCTTTACAATAGCTTTTACTAAACTACTAGGTTTAGACACAACTCTTAGTATAATGTTAGCTAATCTTGGAGCAGCAAAACAAATTTCTTTATTTATTTCTGCCTTGATTAATAGCTTTATTTATCCAATACTTGCACTAAGTATGATATTAGTTTACTTAAAAGCTAGAGAGGCTTTAGGCGAGAGTCCAACACAAGTTTTAGAAACATATCAAAAAAATTAGGCTAAAAATTATGGAACAACAAGAATATAGTACAATGTTTGAGCTAGAAAATGATTATTGGTGGTTTGTTGCTCGTCGTTCACTAGTAGAAGAAATTGTCAAAATCGAGACATCTCATCACAAAGAGCCAAATATTTTTGATGTAGGTTGTGGCACAGGTGCAAATCTAGCTGCTTTTAGCCGATATGGAAAAAGTTTTGGTATTGATATGGCTACCGATGCAATAAAGTTTTGTCGTAGTCGAGGCTTAAATAATTTAGTCCAATCAAAGGTTGAATCTCTTGCTTACCCTTCAGATGTTTTTGATGTTGTAACTGCCCTAGATGTACTAGAGCATATTGATGATGATTTAGCTGCAATGCAGGAACTTTATAGGGTATGTAAACCAGGTGGAATGCTGCTAGTAACAGTGCCAGGCTTATGGTTTTCTTTGGAGTGAACACGACGAAGCCTTACATCATCGCCGCCGCTATGCTGCCTATGAACTACGCAATAAATTAACCCTAACAGGCTTTAATATAGAGCGTTGTAGCTATTTTATTACTATATTTTTCTTTCCTATTTTGTTTATTCGTATTCTGCAAGGAATATTTAAGAAGTCTACACATCCAAAAACTTCTCATATTGAGCTTCCTAATGTAGTTAACCAGCTTTTAATAGGAATTTTAGCTTTTGAGCAATTATTGTTTAAGTTTATTAACTTACCCTTTGGAGTTTCTATTGTTTGCACTGCTCGTAAGTTGCCAAACTCTTTACCATCAAAAAGTTAGCTTATTGGCCTTCCATAAGCTGCGTTAGCATATCATAAACTATATGTTTATCAGCTAAAAAGGTTTGTCGGTCAATACCTTCTGATAGCTCATCACACATTGCTTCAATTGTACCAACACTTGAGCGAAGTTCTTCGCAAGCTGTTTCTAGGTCTTCTTTTGCCATAAGAAGGCGAGCATTAAGAAAATGTGATCGCCAAGAAAGCGTAGGGTTACTTAATTTTTCCGCTAATTCACTTGCTTGTTTTGCTAAAAATTCTGTTTCTTCAAAGTTTTTCTGTTCTAAATGAATTTCAGCTAAAGCTAAAATTATGGCGGTTTCCGCACTTTTATTGGAAACATCGCGTTGTTGTTGTAAGGCTTGGTTAAGCGTCTCAAAAGCCTGTTGTAAGCTGTCGGTGGCTTGGTAAATTAAGCCTAAGCTAAATTTAGCTAAAGCTTCGCATTGACGTTCGCCAACTTCGCGGCTAATTTCTAAGGATCGTTGAATACAATCTATAGCTTGACGATAATGACCTTGCATTCTGTGAACTTCGCCAATATTAAATAGTTCTATAGCTTGTCCTCGTCGGCGGTTTAGCTGACTAGCCATTTTTAAGGCTGATTCATAATATTCATTAGCTTTCTTTAAGTCGCCTTGATGAAAATAAATCTGTCCCATTATGGAATTAGCTATCATTTCATTTAATCGATCACTAGACGACTGAGACAGTTTTAATGCTTCACTAGCTAAACTTAAAGCCTCTCGATAGCGGCCACAACGAATTAAAGTAAAAGCTAACTCTCGTCGTGCAGTAGCGTTTGTAACTAAATTAGGAGTGCTTTTAGCTATTTCTATTGCTTGCTTAAAAGCTTCTATTGCTGTCTCATATTGACCCAACCTGTCATAGGCAGTTCCTATAAAACAAGTGCTAGCGGCTTTAACTGCTGTATCAGATAGTTTATCTGCTATTTCAATAGCTTTTTGGCAATAATCTATTGCTTCATTATATTGACTAGCGGCTTCCTGACGTTCTGCTAACACATTGTAAGCTTTGGCTCTTAGTAACTCGTCTTTTAGTTGTTTTCCTAGTTCTAAAGTATTTTCTAGCTCTTTTTGAGCTTGTTCTAACTTTCCAACATTAATTAAAAGTTGCCCATAGTTAAGCGTTAGATCTGCAACTTGCCTAAGTTGTTCTTCTGTAGGTTCTTCTTCTGGTTCATCACTACCAGGTAGAAAGCCTAATTTATCAGAAGCCTCACTAGCCCAGGCTAAAAACTTTTGCGCTTCATCAACGGAATGCGCCCGCCAAGCTCTTAAACCTGCTTCAGTATTAAAGTTAAAGCTCTTTAAATATTCTCCTGCTGCATGAAAGTGATAGCCAAGCTCACCAGCAACTTTATTAGGATTACTGCGGTTGATTTTTTCTAAAGCTTGCCCTACTTGTGAATGCAAAGTTCGCCTCAATCGCCGATTAAGCCGTGAGTACAATACTTTTTGTACAAGGCTATGATAAAAACCATAAATTTCATCGCTACCGCTATTGTCTCTTTCCTTGATTAATTGCGCTTTTAAGCCGTTGTCAATATAGTCTAATAACTCGTCTTCATCTAATTTAGTAACTTTTTGTAACAAACTAAACTTAAATTCTTCACCAATAACAGCAGCTTTTGAGAAAATATCTAAAATTTCATCATCTAAACGACCTAGCAAAGCCTCTACAACATCAATAACCGAACGTGGGAGAGTAAGGTTTTCTAGTTCTTCGCACCGCCAAACGCCTTCACGGAAGGTAATAATGTTTTCATCTATTAAATAGCGGACGATCTCTACTAAAAAGTAAGGGTTGCCTTTTGTTTCTCGATAAAGCAAGCGAACTGCACTAGGAGGAAAAACAATTCGAGAAAAAATACTTTCTACCATTTGTGCTGTTTCTGCTTCAGAAAGCGGTTGCAATTGTAAAATTTCTGCACCTGAACGGCCAATATTTCTTAACCATAAGCGCAACGGGTGTTTATCCGCTAGCCCTTCTGTACGCGCACATCCAACCAACATTACCCGATTATGATTAGTGTTATGGCTAAGGTAGGCTAAAAACTCTAGGCTAAGAGCATCTGCCCATTGCATATCTTCAAGAAAACAAACTAGAGGGTGTTCTTTTGCTAGCCCAACAAAAATTTTAGTCAAGTAGTCAAAAATTACATATTTTTCCTGCTCGCTACCTGTTTGGACAGTTGAATTAAAAAATCTAAAACTCTCTCCCTCTTGAAAATCTTTTACAATTTTATCCGCTAAATTACCAAACAATGCTCGAACATGATCAAAACTTTCTTCAATCATTAAGGATAAATGAGCAAGTAAGCTATCATAAATAGTTTTATAGGGGATAGCCTGGCTAGACTCATAAAACCGACCTTGTAAAAATAAGACATCTTTACCCGTTAAACGTCGGCGAAATTCTTCAGCTAAACGCTTTTTTCCTACTCCAGTATCGCCAGTAATACAAAATGTCCGACCTTGATTAGTTAAAGTACGGTCAAATTCTCTAGTTAATTTTTCTAGCTCTACTTTACGACCAACAAACACATCAAAAGAATAGCTAGCAGTAAGTGAAGTCAAGGTTTGAACTTGCTTTAGCCAGTATATTTGATTGATTCCCGTAGATTTAGCCTGGCGCATCCCTAAATGAGCTTGCTCAACTAAGTCGGGTGCGTTTTCTCCATCCCCAGGAAATTGAGCAACTCCAGCCGAGCAATTAACTTGTATTTGTGCGTTTTGTCCCTCAATTGCAAAATAAAGCCCTGCTTTAACTTTTTCTAAGATTTCTTGGCCCCGTTGCAACGCACTTTTACCATCTGTTTTAGAAAAAATTGCAATAAATTCATCCCCTCGATACCGCCCAACAATTGCACCATCTCCAAAGGCTTGTTCTAACCAACTACCAAATTCTTTAAGTATTAAATCCCCAACAACAAAACCATAACGTTGATTAATATTCTTAAAGGCATCTATACCAAAAAGTAAAATAGCTGTTCGATCTCCACTTAATTTTGATTCTGAAATTTCATTTTCTAGCTTTAAGTTCATAAACACATTGTTATAAAGTCCTGTCAATGTGTCATAAACCATTAAATTAGCGCGTTTAGCTTTACTTAAAGTGTTACGTCCGCTGCTTTGTTGAAAATGAACTCCTGTTGTTGGTGTAGTGCGATGACGTAAATGCTCTGCTGTTACTCCAGTATTATCTCCTCTAATACTAGTAACAATTTGTTGGTAAAGTTCCCGTGCCGAGCTTTGACGCTTTTTAGGATCTTTAGATAAGGCTTGAAGGACTGCTTCATCAACTCCAGCAGGAATGTTTGGGGTTATTTCTCGAATAGGTTTTGCAGAATTTTCCAAATGTGCTAAAAGCAAGTCTATAACATTATCTGAGTTAAAAGGCAGACACCCAGTTAACATTTCATAGATAATTACCCCTAAAGAATAGATATCAGACTTTAATGTTATTTCTTGCTCCCTAATTTGCTCAGGTGACATATAATGAGGTGTTCCAACTAAGTAACCTGTTTTAGTCAATCTTTCTTTATAAGCAGTATCATTAACATTAGTAAGTTTAGCTACACCAAAATCTACTACTTTAACAATCTCTGAGCCATCTTTAAGACGATGTAGCAATATGTTAGAAGGCTTTAAGTCTCTATGAATAAGCCCTTCAGCATGTGCAGCATTTACAGCTTCACACATAGGTTGCATTAATTCTAAAGCTCGGTCTACATCCAAAAATGTTTTTTCTTCAAGCTCTCTTTCCAGCGATGAGCCTTCTAAAAGTTCCATCACCAAATACATTAGACCATCGGAGGTAGTACCAAAATCAAATATAGAAACAATGTTAGGGTGCTTAATTTTTGCGGCTGAACGTGCTTCTAGCTCAAATCGTTGCAAATCTACATCGCTTAGAGGAACACCTGTATTAAGCACTTTGACGGCAACACTATCACCAATGTGAAGTCGTGTAGCTAAATAAACTACCGCCATTCCTCCAATACCAACTTGGTATTCTAACCTGTACTTTCCGTCTAAGGTACGACCGATGAGGGGATCGTCCTCCGTGTAGATAGGGTCATCAGACATAAAAAAGCCTTTTATATTGTTAAGAAATAGAATTATCTAAGGATGTGGCTAAGTTTAACATAAGCCCAAGAGCAACAAAAAGTAACAAAAGTAGCCTTAAATTAGAGTAATTAAGCTTATTAGAATCTTAATTTTGGGTTATAGGTTGGCTTTCTACAGCAATATCTTCTGTTGGAGGTTTAAACTCACCTTCCCAACGAGCAACTACAACTGTAGCCAAACAATTACCTATTACATTTACAGCCGTTCGTGCCATATCCATAAGCTCATCAATACCTAAAATTATATAAATTGGTTCTACAGGAAGACCAAAGTTAACAACTGTAGCTAGTAAAATTACTAGTGATGCCCGAGGCACTCCTGCTACACCTTTGCTAGTTAACATTAGTGTTAACATCATTAAAATTTGTTCGCTCCAAGAAAGTTGGACATTAGCAGCCTGGGCAACAAAAACAGAAGCTAGTGCAAGATAAAGTGTTGTTCCATCTAAGTTAAAACTGTAGCCAGTAGGCATTACAAAAGCAACTATTGGTTTTGGTACACCAAATTTTTCCATTACCTCCATTGCTCTTGGCAGTGCGGCTTCTGAACTTGTGGTAGCAAAGGCAATAGAAACAGGTTCAGCAATTGCCTGAGCAAATTTCTTAATTGGCAATCGAACCATTAAAGCAACTGGGAGTAACACAAGAACTATAAAAGCTAGTAATGCAACGTAAAGAGTACCAAGTAACATAAAAAGGTTTTTCAGTACTCCTAAACCTTTTTCTCCTACTGTATAAGCAATTGCGGCTCCTACGCCAATAGGGGCAAATAGCATAACAATATTAGTAAACTTAAACATTACCTCCGACAAGCTTTCGGCAAACTCTAGCATTGGACGGCGTTTTTCTTCCTTTAGCATAATCATTGCTAGAGCAAATAAGACGCTAAAAACTACTATTTGCAAGACTTGGCCTTCGGATACAGATTTAGCAATATTTTCTGGAAATACATGCAAAATAACATCTGTTGGAGTTTGTTTTGCTACTTTTGTTATTTCTTCTTTGCCTGCACTATCAACATGTACACCAACCCCTGCTTGGCTAATGTTGATGGCAGCTAGTCCAATAAATAAAGCTACTGTAGTAACAATTTCAAAATAAATTAGGGCTTTTATGCCCATACGCCCAACTTTTTTAATATCTGAATGTGCAGCAATTCCTACTACTAAAGTGCTAAAGAGCAAAGGTGCAATAATTGTTTTAATTAGTTTTAAGAATATTTTACTTAGTACTTGTAAGTTTTTTGCAACTGCGGGAAAATCGTTTCCTATTTCTGCACCAATAATCATGCTAATCATTATCCATGTTGTTAGCGAGCGTCGTTTTATCCCATAAAAAACGAGGCAAATAATAGCTACCCAGCGAAGACTAATCAATAAAATGTCTGGTAAATCTGTAATAAAGTGATCAACACAAGCAAACGTAGCAGCTAAACCAATTGCAGCTAATGCAACAAGAAAAGATTTTGATTTCATGAGTCTAAAAAACCTTTCCGATACAATTATTTATTTAGATATTTTGTGGTGCTTAGGAAATTAGATAGAAAAAATTTAAGCCTGAAGTTTACACTAATAGCACCAAACTATACACCAACTTATGAGCTATTTAACCTAATTTACTTAGAAAATAAGTATTTACAACTAGTTGATAAGGCTAGGTTATTACTTTTAGGTTAAAATTTTTCTTAACAAATATATATTGAATTGTTAGGATATTAGCCATAAACCCTCCAAATCAAAGTTTTAATCAAATCTTAATAGAAAGACTAAAAATTTTATTTATTAAGGAAAATTTTCTCATGAATTATAGTAAAACTAATAAAAAGACTAACAATAAAGCTACTAAGGTAAGCATTGAAGATACTTCTTATAACAAAGGCATTAGCCGAATAGATAGTTTTAAGTCTCGCACCTTTGGATGGTATGTTAGAGTTTTTTTTAATGGAGAAAAACGAGTTAAATTTTTTAGTGATGGCCGTTATGGTGGCCCAGAAAAAGCACTCCAAAAAGCATTACAATTTCGTAACCAAGCAGAAAAACAGTTAGGTAAGCCACGAACAGATCGAGTAGTTGTCACTAAAACTAACAATAACACTACAGGAATTATTGGTCTTCACCGTAAAAAAGAAAAGTTTATTACTAAAAGTGGAGAAGTTCGCTACCGTAATATGTATGAAATTACTTGGTGTCCAGAACCTAATAAAATGGCAAGAACTCGTGTATCAATTGATAAATATGGAGAAGAAGCAGCACTCTTAAAAGCTTATCGGATTAGGCGAGCCAAAGAACGCTTAGTTTATGGCAAAGCCCTACAACCAGCTATCATTAGCAAAGAAACTCCTCAATAAAACCTACTTAAATCAAGCTATTTGGGGGAAACTTATCCAACAATGTCTTATCAACTGTAGAAAAAGTTTTCCCTTGTAGGAAAAAAAGTCTAAAATTCCTTTTATTCAAAACTTTTATCAAAAAACAATAATGTTAGCTAGCAACTTTTAGGGTAATCCTAAAAAGGGAGCATTTTCTTATGAGTCAAAAAAATGGTGAAAAGACAAATCAGCCTAATCAAGCTAATGAATCCAAACAAAATCAACCAAACTTAATTTCACGCCGTCAAATGTTGCGCACTCTGGCAACTACTAGCTTGGTTGCTGGTGGTTCTGCTTTGGGAATGAGATATCTTTGGGATCAAAAAGGTGATGCAGGTTTACAAGGGCCTCCTAAACTACTACTCCCAAACTTTTTGGTTGAGCCTCCTAGCTCTAGCACTCCAAAAATGGCTATTGCGCACGGAGCAGATGTAATGCAAATGATTCGTGCCGCAGTTGGTGAACTTGGCGGTTTTGAACATTTTATTAAAAAGGGTGATATTGTTGTAATTAAACCTAATGTTGCTTTTGATCGTGCGCCGATTCTTGGTGCTACTACTAATCCTATGGTGCTTTATGCAGTAGTAAAATATTGCTATGAAGCTGGAGCAAAAGAAGTTCGTGTAGCAGATAACCCAATTAATTCACCTGAAGGAGCTTTTTATAAAACAGGTATCCGAGATGCAACATTAAAGGCGGGTGCTAAACTCTTTTTACCAGAAACAAACTCTTTTGAAGATTTAACTATCACAGATGATCCTCAAAAACCTAGCTATGCAATAAAAAAACCTTGGCCGTTTTTCTATAAACCTTTCCATAAAGCTACTAAAGTAATAGGTGTTGCACCATTAAAAGACCATAATTTATGCCATGCTTCAATGACAATTAAAAATTGGTATGGTTTGTTGGGTGGTCGTCGTAATCGATTCCATCAAGATATTCATAACATCGTCTATGATTTAGCATTAATGATGAAGCCTACTTTAGTAATTTTAGATGCTACTAGAATTCTAATGAGCAATGGCCCGACGGGTGGACGTATGAGCGATGTTGTTGATGGAAATACTGTAATTGCTGGCACCGATCCTGTATCAGTAGACGCTTATGGCTACACTTTATTAGGTCGTGATCCTGAAAAACTTACTTACTTGCTCCATGCACACGACAGAGGCGCAGGTAATCGTCATTGGAAACAACAAAAATTCAGCGAAATCACTATCTAATAATTAATTTACTAACACTAAACTGTTTATTTAGCCATAGTTACAGGAAATAAATCTATGAGAATTACAACTGTTCGTATCTTAGTGCAAATCTTCTTTTTTAGCTTATTTCTATTTTTCTGTTTTGTTACAGAATTTAGTTACTTAAAAGGCTATCCTGTTTCGCTATTTTTAGAAGTAGATCCTTTAGTTGCTATTGCTAATGCAATTACTACACATACGGTTTATAAAGGACTAATTTGGTCACTAGTCTTGCTAGTGCCAACATTACTTCTTGGACGCTTTTTTTGTAACTGGATTTGTCCTTATGGGATTTTACACCAGTTTATTGGATGGGTGTTTAATACTAGAAACGTCCAAGAGCGTATCACTTCTAACCGCTACCGTCCAATTTATCAGTTTAAGTATTATTTACTAATCTTTTTTATAGTTACTGCATTTTTTGGTAGCTTGCAAATAGGCATTTTAGATCCAATTTGTTTACTTTTCCGTTCATTTACTGCTTCTGTTTTACCAGCAGTAAATATGCCTACAGGCTGGGTTTATGTACAAGAAAAAGAGCACCATGCAGCTTGGTTTATAGGCTTTTTCCTATTTACTTTAGTAGCAATGAATTTAGTTATCCCTCGGTTTTTCTGCCGTGTGCTTTGTCCATTAGGAGCAACTTTAGGCGTACTTTCTCGCTTTGCTTTGTGGCGAATTGACCGCGACCCTCAAAAATGTACTGATTGCGATTTATGCTTAAAAAGCTGTGAAGGTGCTAGTGATCCTCATACTCTGCTTAGAAAAAGTGAATGTTTTGTTTGCTTTAACTGTATTGAAGATTGCCCACATGATGCACTTAGCTTTAAGTTTATGCCTAGACAAGAAAGCGGTGTTCAATCTCCTGAAGTACCAATTAGACGTGCTGTTTTTGCTGGCTTAACGGCAATGTTTTTTATTCCTTTTAGTCGTTTAAGTGGAAATACTAGCAATAAAACTTTTGATCGTGCCGTAATTCGTCCACCTGCTTCAGTTGATGAAAAAGAATTTCTTAAACGCTGTATTAAATGCGATCAATGTATTCGCGTTTGTCCAACAAATGTTTTGCAACCTGCTCTGCTTCAAAGTGGTTTAGAAGGTCTTTGGACTCCAATTATGGATATGCGTTTAGGCTACTGTGAACTAAATTGCACGCTTTGCGGCCATGTTTGCCCAACAGGAGCAATTCAACAAATTAGCATTAAAGAAAAACTTGGGTTAGCTGAGTACAAAGAGCAAGGCCCTGTAAAAGTTGGAACAGCATTTTATGATCGTGGTCGTTGTCTTCCTTGGGCAATGGAAACCCCTTGTGTAGTTTGTGAGGAAGTTTGTCCAGTTTCACCAAAAGCTATTGAAACTTATGATGAAGTTATAACTCGTTTAGATGGTGTAAAAGTCACATTAAATAAGCCTTTTATTATCCCTGAGCGTTGCATTGGCTGTGGAATTTGCGAAAAAGAATGCCCTGTTTTAGATGAACGTGCTGTTTATGTTACTGCTGTTGGCGAAACCCGTTTTCGTAATCATTCTGACCGCCGTTTGTTGCTAAACGACAAAGACAAACAAGCAATGCTCAATATTCAAGATGGCGAAGAAAAAGTTAGTCTTAACCCTGCTTTACTTTCAAGCGCAGCATTGCTAGCTAGCCCATCAACCAAATCTAAAGCTAAAACTGGTAGTTGTAAAAGTGGTGGTTGTAGCACTGGTTCTTGTGGAACTAATAAACCTACTAATAATTTAGTAACATTAAATTCTAAAAAATCCTCTTCTCTCCCAGTATTACCCGTAAGTCAAATAACTAGTAAAACAAACTCTATTTCTCTATCAGGTGTTAAGAAACGTAATAGTCTATCTCACTTAATAGCGAGCATTAGTGCTGTATGGCAAGAAGGCGGTTGTGGAAGTAGTTGTGGAAGTAGTTGTAGCACAGGCGGTTGTGGCACCAAAGCATCAACGGCTAAAGCTGTAAGTAATACACAAAAAAGCGGTTGTGGCTGTAAGAGTGGTGGATGTAGCACTAAACAAACACCTCAAACAGATAAAGTTTTACCTAAATCTTTACCCGTACCAATTGTTCCGACAAATTTTGTACAATCTAAAGAAAATTCTGTTAAACTAGCAGACACTAGACCAATCCCTAAAGCATTATCTGGACATCAAGATTTTGACCTAGTTGCTTGGGCAAAAGAGTTAAACGAAAAAAAAGGTCACTAAAAATTTATTAAGGAGCCATCCATTTTATGAGTAATTGCAGTAGAAGAAATTTCTTAAAAAATTCTGTTTTAGTAGGTGCTGCTAGTATGATTGGTTGTAACACAACTAGTAGCGACACTAACCCTACATCAAGTTCCGTAGAAGTAAAGTCAGCCGCACCTCCAGCAGTTGACCCTACTATTAATACATTAGCTGGAAAACAGCTTCCCACTGCCACATTAGGCAGAACTGGTGTAAAAGTCCCAATTCTTTCTCATGGCGGTTTATATGAATTAAATACAATAATGGTGGCCCGCGCCTTTGAGTTAGGAATAAATTACTTTGACGTTGCAGATTGTTACCTTAATGGTCAAAGCGAAACTGTTCTAGGAAAAACCTTAGCAAAACTAGGTAAGCGAAAAGAAGCTTTTATTGTTTCCAAATACCATCCTAAACAAGCTAGCGAGATGTTAACAGGCATTGACCAACGTTTAACTAACCTTCAAACCGACTATTTAGATGCTTTTTATATTCATCAAATTGGCGATGGAGAATATCCAAAAGAATGTGTTGACTGGCCTAAAAGTAAAGAATGGAAAGATGTTGCTGAAAAATTAAAGAAAGAAAAGAAAATTAAATACTTTGGTCTTTCCTGTCATGCTGGCACTTTACCCCAAATAATGGAAGCAGCCGCAGAAGGCGGTTTTGTTGATATGATAATGTTTAGATATAACTTCCGTTCAGTTAATAGCGATGCTCTTAATCGTGCAATTGATAAAGCCAAAAAAGCTAATATTGGCTTAATTGCAATGAAAACCCAAGGCGGGCGTGTTTCTTTCCAAGAAAAGGCTGATCCATTCACCGAAAAAGGCTTTAACAAAGCTCAGTCCACATTAAAAGCTGTTTGGGCTGATGGTCGTATTGACACAATTGTTTCCAATATGCCTTCACTTCAAATTGTCCAAGAAAATGCTACTGCTGCATTACAAAATCAAATTAGTGCCGCAGAACGTCAACTATTAGATGAATATGCTAAACAAACTAATCATCTAGTTTGTCATGGTTGTGATCATCTTTGTTCCCCACACGTTAATACGCCTGTTCGTATTGGCGATACTTTGCGCTATTTGATGTATCATGACAATTACCAAGACCCAACAATGGCTAAAAATCTCTTCTCTCAACTACCAGTAGATGCTCGTAAAGCAATCCTTAATACCAATTATTTACAAGCTGAAGCTGCCTGTCCACACGGTCTTCAAATTAGTAAGATGATGAGCGAAGCAGTACATAAATTAGCTTAACAGCAAAATACTTAAGAAAACCAAGTAGACCAAAGTAAAACGTTTACTTGGTTTTTCTTTAGGCAAAAGCAAACTTTCAATCAAAAAAAACGATTTATAAAAATTTTATCGATTTACACCCCTAGAGACTTATGCTATGCTCCCCAACATAAGTGGGTCAAAGTCACTATCTTAATTTTGGATAGAAGTTTATTAGAATCTGATAGATAAGACATATCTATTCACGTAAACTTACTGACCAACCACACTTAAGCTAACTTTGGGGCTGCTTGTGCTGACACGATAGATTCTTCTCTTCTGGAAACCTGTCTTTCAGTCTGAAATTTGTCAGTTACTTAAATAAATCCATTTTTATTAATTTTAGAAAGGCATTTAATTTTTATGAAATTGTATGTAGGCAATCTCCCCTTTTCAACCACTGAATCAGACTTAACCAGTCTATTTTCTGAAGTTGGCAACGTTCAATCAACACGACTAATGACAGATCGAGAAACCGGACAATCCAGAGGATTTGCTTTTGTAGAACTAGCTGATCGTAGCGAAGGTGAAGCAGCAATTACCCGCTTTAATGGTCATATGCTTAATGGTCGTGCCATTAAAGTAAATGAAGCCAAACCCCAAGAAAATAATCGTGGTGGTGGCGGTGGCGGTGGTCGTGATCGTGGAGCTAGTCGCGGCGGTGGTTATGGTGGTGGCGGCGGCCGTGATCGTGATCGTGGTGGTCGCGGTTATAATCGCTAATTAACTAAACAACTGCAAAAAGGTTTTTAGGGTGACAATACTAGGTTAAAACTAATTGTCACCCTAAATTATTTTCTGGGAAAAAGTTTTTGATGATTCAATAATCTATGGTTTAAGAAGCTAAAAAGCTGCTAAAATAGCACGTCTCAGCCTAATTTTAAGCCCCCAAGGAATAAGCTTATGGTATCAAATGTTGATAATGATGTAGAAAATCCACAACATCGGGAAGCAACCGATTGCTTTATGCAAGCTCGTAGTGCGATTAAAAATGGTGAAGTAGGAAATGCAGAAAGATTGCTACGGCGTGCCTTAGAACTTTGGCCTGATAACTATAACTATACATTGCAGTTAGCTAAATTAGCTATCCAAGTAGGCAAACAAGACCGTGAAGTAGAAGACCTGTTACAAAAAACCAGTGTGCTTAATTTAGCAGCAACAGAGCCTAGATTACTTTTAGCAACGCAATATGAAAAGTCTGGTCAAAACAAAAAAGCTCTTTCTGTTTATAAAGGAGTGCTTAATATTGACCCTACTAACCTGATTGTTAGACGTAAGTTAGGCCAGCAACAGCTTGATCCAGGGCAGGCTATGAATATAACTATGCTTTCAAATAAGCTGATGGATTCACCTGTTTATGAAGAGCCTGAAGATATATTTTCTACTAAACCTTCTCAACCTACTCCAGTTAAACCACAACCAAAGCTACCTTTTCCAAGTGACCCACTAGCTACAAAACCCTTGCAACCTTCAACGCTTGATAAATTAAGCGATTCTGATAACCCTGGCGAGCTAAAAACAGTTAAAGATATCCCTCTCTCCCTAGTTCAAGCTATCCAAAATAAACCTCAACCATCTCCAATTGATCAAGCAGCATTTCAAGAAGAAATGCGTGAACGTCCAACTTCTGATGATATTGCCACTTATTCCCAAGAAAGCACAACTACAACAAATACAGGGCTTGCAGACAACTGGGAATCCTTGATGGAAGCCATCCAACATGATTCACAAATGTATGAAGTTGACGGACATTTACCAATGAATGTAGCCATTTCTTATATAGAAGTTGGCCTTTATGGTGAGGCTGTAGAAGAATTAGAAGAAGCTTGGAAATTATTTACTAAAAAATCTGACCCTGAAGCTGTGCGTTGCTGTTTGTTATTAATAGATTGTCTATTCTCACTTGAAAGATACCAAGATGCAATTGATTGGTGTAATAAAGGTATCGTCCTTACAGGCCGTACTTCAGCCGAAGGAAAATCCTTTGTCCATCGTCTAGCTACTAGTTATGAACGTTTAGGAGATTTAGCAGAAGCTAACAAAATAAAAGCAGAACTTGGCTCTGATGGAACATTGATGCCTAATCTACCAATGCCTTATGCACAACCTATTGCAGCCCTACGCTTTGTTTTACGCCCCAAACGTGGCTATGAAGGTGAAGATTTTAATCTCAACCCTGATTTAGTAGAACTTGTTATTGGTCGTGGCCCAAAAGCACATGTTTTGATAGATTCTCCAAGAGTTTCTAAAGAACATGCCTTACTTCGTTTTACTCAAACAGGGCTAAAAATTATTAACCTTAGCAGAACTAATGGCACATTCTTAAATGGTGAAAAATTAGAGCCAGATTTAGAATATCCTATTGACCCAGGTGATGTAATTGGCTTAGGCAAAACAATTGATGTAGAACTATTATCTAGATAAATAAATTTTCTGTAAAACCAAAAAGCTCAAAGACAGGATCTTTGAGCTTTTTATTTTATGAAATTCTCTAAGTTTTAATTATCTCAAGTCTTTTTACCGCTATTAATACCAATGTAGGCTAAAAGCGCGGCCAAAGATAAAAAGACACTTATTGCAATTAGGTTATTAAGTAATGTATCTGGATTAGCTAAAGAACCTAAGTAAGAACTTAAATCTAGCTTTTCATTATACTTAAAGGCTGTTAGACCAGCCAAAAGTAGACCACAAATTGAACCCCCTGCAATCAAACCAGAGCTAAATAATACGCCTCCAGAGCTTTCTGATTCTGCTTCAGAGGTAGGGCTAGTTCTACGATCTACAAAATATCGAACCATACCACCAATAAAAATTGGTGCTGAGGATGCAAAAGGCAAATAAAGCCCAACTGCAAAAGGTAATGCAGAAACTCCTGACAATTCCAAAACTATGGAAGTAAAAACGCCAAGCAGTACAAGACCCCAAGGTAATTTACCCGTTAAAATTCCATCCGTAATTAATGCCATAATTTGGGGTTTTGGGGCAGGCATTTTTTGTACACCTTTACTTGCAAACTTAATTTCCCCATCGTTTGTTACTAAGTAGTTACCTACAGGTAAAACACCATCTTCTTGGGTTTGTCGGTATAGCCTATAAAGTTCTCCATCAGTACCACGGGCAATTGTTTCTGAAGGCGCAACTTTAACATTAGGAAATGATTTTTGCTCATAAATGTTATTTTCTTTGCCACCAACACCAGGATCAACTTTGAACATCAATTGACCTTGATCATTAGCCAAGTATTTTCCTGGAGGTACTCCATTAGTCTCTACTGACAAACGATGAACTTTAAGATTTTGCCCGTTTGGTGCAGTTTCTGTATCAGTGCCAAGTTGTTGTGCAGTGTAATTTGGTAAATATACAGGAACAATGGTTTTATAAGCATTGTTTATGCTAGTTAAAGTTAGACCTACAACTAAGCCAGATGTAACCGTCCCAACCATAATAGCGATTTGCATATTTCGTGGTGTACCACCTACAAGAAACCCTGTTTTTAGGTCTTGGGAAGTCGTACCAGCATTAGAAGCACAAATACAAACTATTGCACCTACAGATAAAGCAATTGCTCTCATTTCTGGGCCGGTTTGCTCACGTAGTACAAAAATTAAACAAGTCATTAGCAAAGTTGCTACAGTCATTCCAGAAATCGGATTTGATGAAGAGCCTATTTCCCCAGTAATACGAGATGATACGGTAGCAAAAAAGAACCCAAAAATTACTACCATTAAAGCACCAGCCAAAGTCATTTGCAGTTGAGGAATTAACCAAATAGCTAGCACTAAAATAATTGAGCCAACTACTACAACTGTGATTGGCATATCCCGTTCAGTACGTAGTACAGAGGACGCTTTTTCACCTACCATACCTTTTAAGTCTTTAATGCTAGAGCGAAAAGCCCCAATGATGGTTGGCATAGCTTGGAGTAAACTGATAATTCCGCCTGCTGCTACTGAACCAACACCAATATAGTAAATATAGTTTTTATGAACATCATCTGGTGTCATATCCTTAATTAATAAGGTAGTTTCTGGATACATTGGAGCAATTAGAGCATCCCCAAAAAGCTTGATCATAGGAATAAATACTAAGTAAGAAAGTGCTGCCCCAGCTAGCATAATTGAGCCAACTTTTGGCCCAATGATATAACCAACCCCTAATAATTCAGGAGAGATTTCAGCAGAAACTTCAGCTATTTGGCGGGTACTTTCTGTTTTGCCTCTATAAAAAGGTAAAACATATTTAGGGTATTCATTCCACAAGTGAAATCCTGAGTTAAAAAACTTATAAAGAACACCCATTCCTAAACCAGCAAAAATTGTTTTGGCTTGTATACCGCCGCGTTCACCAACTATTAACACTTCTGCACAAGCTGTGCCTTCTGGATAAATTAAGTTGCCATGCTCTTTTACAATCAAAGCTCGGCGCAACGGAATCATCATTAGAATACCTAGTATTCCACCTGCTAAAGCAATAGTTGAGACATGCCAAACTGGTAAGTCATAACCTAAAATAAGTAAGGCTGGCATGGTAAAAGCCACACCTGCGGCAATTGATTCACCGGCTGAACCTGTGGTTTGAACAATATTATTTTCTAAAATGGTAGATTTTAATGTATAACGAAATAGTGTTATTGAAAGTACAGCAACAGGAATTGAAGCACTAACCGTAAGTCCAACTTTAAGAGCTAGATACACAGAGGATGCTCCAAAAATAATACCTAAAAGCGTCCCTAAAATTAGGGCTTTTGCAGTCATTTCTGGTATTACTTTGTCTGCACTAACATAAGGGTGAAACTCGGGTTTACCCTCAAGATTAGACATCTTTATTTTCCTCCTAAATAATTATGCTTAATATTTTAGATAAGAAAGTTTTTAAATGGCGGTTTTAAGGACAGTGTAACAGATTTGTAAATATAGCCAAAGCTTTTCCTAAGAGTTATAATTACAGGCGAATTAAGAACAATTTCTTTTAGTATGATTAAGCTATCTTTCTTATATATTAATAATTATGAGTCAAGTTAAAGTAGAAAATTTTAAAAGAAAAATGCCTCCTCAAGAAGACCCTCCGCGCTCGCCAAGGGAAACTTTACCAACAATGTATGATTTACCAAGTGAAGAAATAGGAGAAAGCGGATTGCCAGACGAATTTCATATTTTTCAATCTCAGCTTCTTAGAGAAACTTTTCAAACCCAAGAATACTCTATAGATGAAGTATTTATTGGTACAGATATAAACTTATATTATGATGTCACCACAAACTGGTATAAGCGGCCTGATTGGTTTGCTTGTGTAGGCGTACCAAGACTTTATGACAATCAGACTCTAAGGTTAAGCTATTTGGTTTGGCAAGAAAGAGCAAATCCTTTGATTGTAGTTGAGCTACTTTCCCCTAGTACAGAAAAAGAAGACCTTGGACAAAAAGTTAAAAAACGGGTTAGTGATAATGATCCCCTTAGTAAATGGGAAGTCTATCAAACAATCTTAAGAGTTCCATTTTATTTTACTTATGACCACTTATCTCAACAAATCCGAGCCTTTCGTTTAGAGGGTGATAGCTATATTTCCTTTCTACCAGACAAAGACGGACGTTTCTTTTTGCCAAGTGTTAGCGTTTACTTGGGCTTATGGCAAGGCAGCTATCAAAACATTAATGAAACTTGGCTTCGTTGGTTTGACCATCAAGGTAATTTAATCCCTACACCTTTAGAAAAAGAAGTTCTTGAAAAAGAACGTGAACGTGCTGAAAAGGAAACTGAACGCACTGAAAAAGAAGCTTTAGAAGAAAAGTTAGCTGCTCTAAATGAAAAGTTAAAAGTTATGGGAATTGATCCAAATAGTTTGTAGGCTTAAAAAACAAAATTGTAGGTAAAATAGCTAGCATCCATTGGCTAGCTATTTCTTGTTGTCTTTTGATCTTTCTTGCAATATTTAGCTATAGGTGAAAAATCAACTCCTGCGTCTGTCACCTTAAATTCTTGCTTTCCAAGCTTAACAGGAATTGAGCAAGACATATTTAAAAATCCATCCCAGTTAGGATTTTCTACTTCTCCACCATAATTCATTAAGCAATTATTTTTTTGTTTAGAGACTACTTCATAAGTAGTTGATCCAAAAGCAACATATATTACTTTTGTGTCAGGTTTGCATTCAGCAAAGTTTATTACAACGGTTTTATTCTCATCTGCTATTGTTGGTTTGATTAGTATTGTTATAGAAAGTATTAGCAACACAATAATTATTATTAAGCTAGATTTTTTTAACATTTCCTTACCTCTACAGCATTATATTTGTAGTGTTATTGCCAATTAGTTTTTCTGAGCAACTAAGGTTAGTTTAGCTACTGAAAATTTTTCTACGTTTTTTTCGCTAAATGGAAATCCATGTGGTTGTAGGCTTGCCCAATCATCTATTTGATCTAAATAATGAGGGCTGCCTAGCTGACCGGATGCACCAGGTGTAACAGCCAAAGTTGTTAAATCCCAGTCATCTAAAGAAATTACCATTCGCATAGAAGGCCCCCAAATACGATCCGCATTTGTATCATTACAATTAATTGTATGTGCTGAACCTCCCACAATAACATCTGATGAATTAAAAATAGTTTTTAATACAGAAATTTTTGCTAATGGGTGGTTAAAAGAAAATTTATTTATCCCTCCATAAGTCCATTTTGCACTATCAGACCCAAGTTTTTCCGTTAAAGTCTTATTTGCTGCTTGATAAGCATTTACTATCATTGTGTCAAAATCTTTATATTTTGTAGGTAAAAAGTCAGCCGACCAATTAGCAATCACATGATCAATTACACTAGAGCGTAAATACCAATTATAAGTTGGCCGTAAATCTCCTAACCAAGAAGTAAAAAAGTCTTCTGTAAAAGCATTTCGCATTGTTACAGCAATTGCAGCAGAACGGCTATTAATAGCTAAATTACCATCCCAATTATTTAAGTCTTTTTCCATTTGTTGCCAAATTGGGTCATTTTTATGCTCTGCTGCACGTTTTACCACTTGATCAGCAAAAAATTTAGTTGGTATTGCATAAACATCCCCATGTAATTTGTGCATATCAGCAAAAGTAAATTGTTTTTTCTCAGCTAATAATTTGTAAATTCGGTGTGCGCGATAAGGCGGGGCCCAATCGCTAGTCATACGATAAGGATATTTTTCTCCTACTAACCGTTGATTTGCTGTAGCAATATAGCCATTTTCAGGGTTATAAAGATGTGGCATTTCTTCAAAAGGAATATAACCTGTCCATTCCCCTTCATTTGTCCGACCATCAAAAGGCAAATCTCCTTTGCCATTTGCGCGTATTGGGATACGACCGGCAGCATAATAGCCAATATTTCCTTCCTTATCAGCATAAACATAATTAATTATCGGCATTGCTCCACCGCGCAAAGCATCACAAAATTCTTGCCAATTTTTTGCTTGATTTAATTTATAGGTGACAGGAAATTCTGATGGAGCATCTCGACCAGTCCAACAAAGAGCGATTTTTTGACCTTTAGAACTTGCAACAATGGGGCCGTGACGAGTGATAACTATTTCATGCTCAATAGTTTTTGTTTTAGAGCTTGCAAGCGATTCTCTAACCTGAATTTGTTCTTTAATTATTTCTGCTTCTTTCCATTCTTCGCCAATACGATAACGAGTAGGGTTAGTTGGGTCAAATTCTTCTATATAAACATCTTGCACGTCAGCCATTACATTTGTTGCGCCCCAAGCAATATGGTCATTATGACCAATCACTACACCAGGCGCGCCAATTACAGAAACGCCAGCAGCATAATAACTGCCATCTGTAGCACGTAAATTTATTTGATACCAAATCGCTGGTAAAGATAAGCCTTGATGAGGATCATTAGCTAGCAAGGGTTTACCAGTATCAGTAAGTTTTCCTGATATTACCCAGTTATTACTACCAATCATTGCTTCATTGCTGCTTAAAACTAAGTCTGACAAAGCATTATCTGTTCTTTTAGTAGCAGCAAAAATTTCTGTTTCTATTTTTGGATAACTATTTTTAGCTGTTTGTGCTTGTATTTTTTTTGGCTTTTCTAGATTTTCTTGTGGCTTTTCTTCTATTTTTGCAGGCAAGTCAAAGATCGGTTGGCTAAAGTCGCTACTATCATCAAAAAGCATTTTATAGACTTTTTCATCTAATTTTTCTTTTAACTCTGCACGCATTAAATCAAATTTCCAAGTCCCTGTAAGCGATAGTGCCATCAATTTTCCTATTGCCAAGCTATCAACAGGTTGCCAAGGCTCAGGTTTGTACCTAAGCATCTTAAATTCAAACGGTAATCTATCTTGATGAGCAGTTATATAAGCATTTACACCTTCAGAATAAGCCGTTAGCATCTGTTTTAAGTCTTCAGAAAGACCAGGAAAATCCCTTTCCCGCTGCACGTCTTAACCCTAAACTTCGGTGTAGTCTATCAACTTCTAAAGTAGCGTCTTTTTTCACCTGCCCCTAACACAGCAGAAAGTTCCCCTCTAGCAGCACGCCTAAGCAAATCCATTTGCCAAAGCCTATCTTGAGCCGTTGCATAACCTTGGGCAAAAGCTACGTCTGCCATATTACCAGCTACAATATAAGGAACTCCCCATTTATCGCGGTTAATCGTAACATCTGTTTTAAGACTAGTTACCTGCACTTTTCCTACTACTTCGGATAATGCTCTGTTCTTCCAATTTTCATAAGTTACTTTACCAACAACTATTACACCTAAACCAATAATAAATACTCCTAAAATAACTATAGAAAGAAGTCGGACTATCCAATGTCGCTGTTTAGGCTTTTTTTCAAAATCGTTTGTTTTTTTATCTGTCATAAATTTATTATAATCAACATATTAAAAGCAATTATTAGAGATTATCAGGATCTATTCCTAATAATCGTAATTTCTCTGCTAGCTTTTCAGCACGCAGTTTTTCGGCTTCGGCACGTAGTCTTTCTTCTTCAGCGCGTGTTGCTTCGGCTTCAGCGCGTAGTTTTTCAGCTTCGGCTCTTGCTTCTCCTTCTTCAGCACGGGCTTTTTGTCTTTCAGTTCGTATTTTTTCCTGCTCTAACTCCAATTCTTTTTCCTCAATACTTTTAGCCATTTTTAAGTAATCAAGAAAAGGTTTGCCGTCAGGCCGGTAAAGTTGAATTTCTTTGTCTTTAATTTCAAACTTTATTTTTAATTTAGGACTAACCCAACCATTCATTTGAACAATTGGAGATAATTGATCCCCTGCTCTAATATAACCCTTAAGTTTTTTTCTATCAGGGTCAATAATGTAGTATTCTTGCACTCCATATTTTTCATAAAATTCAAGTTTCTTTTTCATTTCCCTAGCACGGTTGCCAGGTGAGAGAACTTCAAAAACAACTTGAGGGGCAATATTATTTTCTTTCCACTGCATATAAGAGCCTCGGCGACCTTTGGGACGACCAAAGGCAACCATTGTGTCTGGAGCAAGTCTAGTCTTATTATCACCTTCCACTGGATACCAAAGTAAGTCCCCCGCTACAAATACATTTGGGTCATCAGCAAAAATTAGCTCTATTCCTAGCTTCACAACTACTATTAAGTCAAACTGCTCTGTATTATCTGCCATACGTTTACCGTCACTATCTGGGTAAATTATTTCTTTTGTCTTCTTTTGTTGTAGTGTTTGTATTGTTTGATCAGTTTTTAATACTTTTGACATAGCAATTACCTTAAAAAACTTAATTTATAAATGAGGTAAATTTTCTGATTTTCTAGCAAGTTAGCTTAAATAAAACATCTTTTCCATCAAATTTCTAGCCTAGTTTGCAATCATAACTATAGCTAAGGCACAATAGCCAGCAGAAATTTTAAGTATCGAGGTTTCTATGTCTTCAACAAATAATGAACGTGTTGCACTAGTAACAGGCGGAAGTCTAGGTATCGGCTATGCTACTGCATCAATGCTACTAAAAGAAGGTCTAAAAGTAGTTATTTGCTCACGTAGACAATCAGAATTAGACCATGCCATTAGCGAGCTAAAAGAAATAGGTGGAGATCGCATTACTGGAAAGACTTGTGATGTACGCCAATATAGCCAAGTCGCTAGCCTCTTTCAATATGTTGAAAACACTTTTGGCGGACTAGATATTTTAGTTAACAATGCTGGTGTTGGCTTATTCGCAAGCGTAGCAGACATGACGGTTGAACAGTGGCACACAGTTATAGAAACTAACCTTAATAGCCTGTTTTATTGTTGTCATGAAGCAATCCCTAAAATGCGTATGCGTGGAGGCGGTTATATTTTTAATATTGGCAGTTTAGCGGGTAGAAATGCTTTCCCTAATGCCTCAGCTTATAATGCTTCTAAATTTGGCCTCATAGGATTTTCTGAAGCTCTAATGCAAGAAATTCGTTATGACAACATTCGTGTTAGCTATATTTTACCTGGAAGCGTAAAAACTTCTTTTCGTGGTGCAGACCCTAATGATGAATCAGCAAACTGGAAATTAATGCCTGAAGATGTTGCCCAAGTTGTTATTGACCTGCTACATCACAATCCGCGAAGTTTGCCCAGTTGCGTTGAAATTCGACCCTCAAAACCAAAGAAATAAAGAAATTAAGAGGTTTTATGTCTGTATTTAAGACTCATCAAGAAGAATTAGAAAAACATGAGTTTATGCTAGGAAAATGTCGCGGACGTTTAGCCGTTTCGCTTGATATTTTAACCGATGCACTTACTTCAGTAGGAATGCATGGAGTTTACTGCCATAGCGCAAGACATCCAAATAAACCTAAACTTGATATTCAACAAGTAATTAAAGATTTAGAAAGCACTAAAGAATTAATTAGCAGTGTAATGCAAGAGCTAAAACAACAAAAAGCTTTGGAACAATCAAAATAACATGCAAGTTTTAGTTGGTATTGATACAGGTGGCACATTTACAGACTTTGTTGCTTGGTCTAAAGAAAAATTACTTACTTTTAAACTTCCCTCCACACCAAATAACCCTGCAACCGCTATACTTGCGGGGTTAAAACAAATTCATGAAAAATTCCAAGCTACTAGCTATCAAGTTGTACATGGAACAACTGTAGCAACAAACACTTTGCTAGAGCGCAAAGGCGCGAAAACTGCACTTATCACAACATCAGGTTTTGAAGATGTATTGGAAATAGGCCGTCAGGCCCGCCCAGAAATTTATAATTTTAGTGTTACTCGTAGCCAACCGCTTGTCCCTTCAAAACTTCGCTTTGGAGTAAAAGAACGTATTAACAAAAATGGCGATGTTTTAGCCCCATTGGATGAATCTCAACTAGATGAAATTTTGCTTCAATGTCAAAAAAATAAGGTAGAGTCCGTTGCTATATGTCTATTGTTCTCTTTTGTTAACCCTACTCATGAAAGAAAAATAGCGGAAAAGTTTGCTCCCATTTTCCCTACGTCTTTATCCAGCGTTATTTTGCCAGAATATAGAGAATATGAACGTACTGCTACAGTAGTAATTAACTCTTATCTAAGCCCAAAGGTAGGAAACTATTTATCATCATTAAATAATAGCTTATCAACAGTTGTTCAAGGCCAAGCTATATCATTAAGAGTAATGCAATCTAGCGGTGGGGTAGTTTCTGCTAATTTAGCTAGCCGCGAGCCGGTGCGAACAATTCTTTCTGGCCCAGCAGGTGGCGTTTTAGGTGCTTGTTTACTGGCTAACAAGGCTGGTTTTAACAAACTCATCACTTTTGATATGGGTGGAACTTCTACAGATGTTGCGCTAATTGATGGTCAGCCAACAACAACTAATGAGGCGATGATTGCAGGTTTACCTGTTTCTGTTCCTGTTTTAGATATTCATACGGTTGGCGCGGGTGGTGGCTCAGTTGCTTGTTTAGACAGCGGTGGAGCATTAAAAGTAGGCCCGGAAAGTGCTGGAAGCGTCCCTGGGCCAGTTTGCTATGGTCAAGGTGAAAAACTAACTGTTACAGATGCAAATCTAATTTTAGGGCGTTTTGGAGAAGATAGTTTGCTAGGTGGAGAACTTAAGTTAGATAGAGCGCGAAGTTTAGCTGCTTTTGAAAAATTTGCTGCTGAAATTACAAATAAAACAGGGTTTCAAACTACAGCTATTTCTGCTGCACTAGGTGTAATTGCTGTAGCAAATGCCAACATGGAACAAGCTTTAAGAGTAGTATCAATTGAACGAGGTTTTGACCCACAAGACTTTATTTTAGTTAGTTTTGGCGGTGCTGGCGGATTGCATATTGTAGAACTTGCCCAAGCTCTAAAAATTTCTAAGATCTTGATTCCTCCTTCGCCCGGCGCACTTTCTGCTTTAGGCGTACTTCAAGCCGATGTAGCTAAAGATTATTCTCGGACAGTAATGTTAAAACAGCTAGATTTAGACAGGGCAGAAGAAATATTTACCGAGCTTAAATCTATTGCTCAAAATGACTTAGAGCAAGAGGGTTTTACAATTGAACAAATAAAATTTTCTCGTGCTGCTGCAATTCGTTATCAGGGTCAATCATTTGAATTAGATATTCTATGGTCAAAGCAAATGTTAGCTAATTTTCATCGCGCACATGAAAAAAGATATGGTTATGCCGATCCAACGCGGAAAATAGAAATTGTTAGCTTAAAACTTAGAGCAACAGGACAAACTCAAAAAGTACCTGTTAAACAACATCGAGCAAATACAAAAAAGGTAAATGCTAAGTTTTTCTCCACAGTTTACTTTTCTTCTAAACCAACCAAAACCCCTGTTTATGAGCGTTCAGAACTTGGAGTTGGTACAGAATTAGTAGGGCCTCTAATTATACTAGAATATAGTTCTACAACATTAATACCTATAAATTTCAACTTAAAAGTAGATGAATTTTCAAATCTAATAGTTTTTCGTAGTGAAAACTAACGTATATCTGGTAAATAAAACCAAAAAAGGTAAATATTTCTGACAGGAAATTTTGCTGTTACTAATGAAAAGTCTTATAATCTCCAAAGCCAACTCGCTAGTTTAGAAATACATCTGAAGTAACACAATGGTAAGCCATCAAGCTCCTTGTAAGTTGGGCTTGAGGATGAGTTAAGCACTGGCAGAAAAAAGAGGGTTATTCAATGCAAAAAGAAACTAAAGAGTCTAAAGACAATAAACCTACTCAAAAAAGGATAAAACTTAATCCTAATCTTAAAAGCTCCCGCGCCCAGGAATTTGAAGATAAATTAATGTCTCGTATTGTTGGCCAGGATCGTGCCGTCAGGCGAATTGCTAATCTTTATCAAATTCACTTAGCAGGACTTGCTAATCCTGGACGACCTGTTGGAACAATGTTATTTCTTGGCCCTACAGGATCAGGAAAAACTCGTGTAGTCGAAGCCGCCGCAGAAGTGCTTTATAATGACCCAAATGCAGTAATAAAAATAGATTGTGCTGAATTTCAACATAGCCATGAAATTGCTAAGTTGATTGGTTCGCCCCCTGGTTATTTAGGACATCGTGAAACCTCTCCTATGCTTACCCAAGAAAATTTGGATCGTTATCATACTGATAAAGACCAAATTAGCTTTGTCCTCTTTGATGAAATAGAAAAAGCGTCTGATGCTCTTTGGCAACTTCTCTTAGGCATTTTAGATAAAGCTACTTTAACTTTAGGTGATAACCGTAAGGTAGATTTCTCTAAAGCTATGATTTTTATGACCTCCAACCTTGGAGCAAAAGAAATGTCTGAGTTAATTTCTGGTTCTATAGGTTTTGCACCTGCACGAGGCAGAGCCGGCGAGGAAAGCGATGTAGACCAAAAAATCTATCGCACTGCTTCAGAAGCTGCAAAACGCAAGTTCTCCCCTGAGTTTATGAACCGAATTGACAAAGTAGTAGTTTTCCGATCATTAAAAGAGCATCATTTACAAAGAATCCTAGAATTAGAATTAAAAGCCGTTCAAGACCGCATAATGAAAGGGACTGCACAAAAATTTATCTTTCAATGTTCTGTGGAATCAAAGAAATTTTTACTTGAAGAAGGAATAGATCTTAAATATGGCGCACGCCACTTAAAACGCGCAATTGAAAGGTTTATTGTTTATCCATTGTCTAACTTAGTTGCTACAGAGCAAGTTAAACTAGGCGATTTAGTTTTAGTAGAATTAGAAGGTGATAGCGACAATTTAGATTTTTATAAAGAATCTGGAGGCGCGTTAGTTCATCCTAGTGCAGGTGATTACGCAGAGCAGTTAGGTTTAGAAGGAGATGGAAATACAGCTTTAGCTGCTCGTCCTAAAGCTGCTTCAGCTAGCAATAAATCCAGTGAACATGACTCTTAGTTTTTAATCTAATTTAAGCATCAAAAGATAAAGCCACAAAGTTGATTAAAATCTTGACTTTGTGGCTTTTATCTTTGAAAAATAAAGCTTTTAACTCTAGGACGCACTTTGTTGCTCGCTTGACTCAGTTGATTCTACACCTTCTTGTGAGGGTTGATAAGAACCTAATAGCCGTTTTCCTTCATTGCTACGTGGGTCTATTGTGCGAACGTGTTTACGTCCTTTCATTTCCCATATTGCGGTGACAACCCCATTTCTTTCTACCGCGTTATAGGTAGTTTCTTGATCTGACATTATATTTCCCCCTAAACAATTATCTATTTCTAATATTAATCTTCTTAAATTCCGAACATTATTCCATAAGGAAAGCAAAATGGAAAGCCTCTTAATCCTGTGTTGCTCTAAGAGTGAGCTTTCTGCTAAATTGCTAATTTATTTATGCAAAGCTTTTGCAACCTATTTCAATAGCAGTTGTTTAAGCACATTATTATTTGTGTTATTTTTGAAAGGAATAAATTTATTTATGTGTGGTATTGTTGGCTATGTAGGCAATAAAAATGTTGTTGATGTAATTTTGGATGGGCTAAAACGCTTAGAATATCGGGGCTATGATTCTGCTGGCATTGCTGTAGTAGAAAACTCTAAGCTAGAACTTAGAAGAGCATCAGGAAAACTACGAAACTTAGAAGAAATCATTCGCCTTCATCCAATACATGGCACATATGGCGTAGGACATACACGTTGGGCCACACATGGCCGACCAACAGAGGAAAACGCCCATCCACACCGCGATTGCAGCGGACGCATTGTAGTAGTTCATAATGGAATTATTGAAAATTATTTAACCCTAAAAAGAAGTCTCCAACAAGAAGACCATCAATTTGTTACTGAAACTGACACAGAAGTAGTAGCACACCTTATTGAAAAACACCTCCGTCAAGCTCCTAATTTAGAAACTGCCGTCCGTGAGGTTGCTGTCCAATTAAAAGGAATTTTTGCAATTGTTGTAATGTCAGCCGACGACCCAGATAAAGTTATAGCTCTTCGTCAAGGCCCTCCTGTAGTAATTGGCTTAGGTAATAATGAATATTTTATTGCTTCTGATATTCCTGCAATCCTCTATCACACAAGAGATATTTTCTTCCTAGGTGATGGTGAAATGGCTGTGCTTAGGCGTGATGGAGTAGTCACAACAGACTTTGAAGGTAATCCTGTTACTCCTATTCGCCAACGTATTACTTGGGATCCAATTATGGCGGAAAAAGGCGGCTTTAAGCACTTTATGCTTAAAGAAATTTATGAACAACCCCGCGCCGTTAGAGAAACTATCCAAAATCGAGTCTCCATTGAATCAGGAAAAATTTATTTAGATGAAATGCAGATTACAGATCAAGACTTCCGTAATATCACTAGCATAAAAATTGCTGCTTGTGGTACTAGTTGGCATGCTGCTCATATTGGTAAATATATGATTGAGGAACTAGCCCGCGTTCCTGTTGAAGTAGATTATGCTAGCGAGTTTCGATATAGAAATCCATTGCTAGATGAAAAAACTCTTCTTATAGTTATTACTCAGTCTGGGGAAACTGCTGACACTTTAGCCGCACTTCGTCAAGCAAAAGAAAATAATTGTTATATTCTTGCTATTTGTAATGTTCAAGGGTCAATGGTGACTAGAGAAGCTCATGGAACAATTTTAACTCATGCTGGCCCGGAAATCGGCGTAGCTTCGACTAAGGCTTTTACTTCACAAATGACCGCACTCTATCTTTTTGCTCTTTACTTAGCTCAAGTTCGCGGCAATCTCACACCTGAACAAGCCCGCAAACATATTTCTAGCTTAAATGAAATTCCTATCAAAATAGAAGCTTTACTTAGCCAAGATGATTTAATGGAAGATTTAGCTAAAGAATTTCAACGCGCCAGCAACTTTCTTTATCTTGGACGAGGAATTAATTTTCCTGTAGCTTTAGAAGGCGCGCTTAAATTAAAAGAAGTTAGCTACATCCATGCAGAAGGCTATCCAGCAGGAGAAATGAAACACGGGCCCAATGCTTTGATAGATGGTCAACTGCCAGTAGTTTTTATTGCTCCTAAAGAAGTAGGTAATAGTGCTTCAGAATTACGATATGAAAAAACTATCTCTAATATAATAGAAGTAAAAGCGCGTGAAGGTCGTGTGCTAGCAATTATTACAGAAGGTGACACAGAAGTTGCTGAAGTTGCTGATCGTGTTGTTTATGTTCCTGCTACTTCAGATTTACTTTCCCCAATACTTGCTATTGTCCCTTTGCAACTACTTGCTTATCATATTGCTGTAAGGCGAGGATGCGACGTTGACCAACCAAGAAATTTAGCAAAATCTGTTACAGTAGAATAACTAATCATAGTAATTAGTTAGCTGTCTTGGATTTAAATTTACTTTTGGTTAAATTAAACTTTTGGCGAAAAATTTTAAAGTAAGTAGGAAGTAATTAGTGAGTAAGATAGGTTTTGTTAGTCTAGGTTGCCCCAAAAATTTAGTAGATAGCGAAGTAATGATGGGACTTTTAGAAAATGCCCAACATGAACTTACCCCAGAAAAAGAATCTGCTGATATTATTGTAGTAAATACTTGTGGTTTTATTGACGCTGCTAAACAAGAATCTATAGATACAATTATAGAAATGGCTCAATATAAACAAACAGGTCAATGCCAAAAATTAATTGTAACTGGCTGTCTTGTAGAACGTTACCGCCAAGAACTACAAACAGAAATCCCAGAAATAGATGCTCTTTTAGGCACTAATGAGGTAGAAGAAATTCTCTCTGCTTGCAGCCCAAACACAAGCAGTAAAACTTTTTCTCGCTCA
The DNA here is from genome assembly GCA_016713405.1 of Blastocatellia bacterium. Classification (NCBI taxonomy): domain Bacteria; kingdom Pseudomonadati; phylum Acidobacteriota; class Blastocatellia; species Blastocatellia bacterium. The sequence continues at coordinate 336,090 of JADJPF010000004.1, read as the reverse complement.
TTGCCAATTATTCCTGCCGCTGTGTTATCAGACACAGATAATTTTATTGATTTAACTGGTGAAACACCTATTAGAGAGCAAGCTAACCCTGCATCAGCATATCTTTATAATGATGCAACACCTAGAAAACGCACTACACCAAAATTTTATTCTTATGTAAAAATTTCTGAAGGCTGCGAGCATCCTTGCACATTTTGCATTATCCCAAAACTGCGCGGAGATTTTCGTAGTCGTCGTCTTGGTTCTATACTAAATGAAGCTGAAAAGCTGGCCGCTCAAGGTGTAAAAGAATTAGTGCTAATTGCTCAAGATAGTACCTGGTATGGTCAAGACTTAGGTATTAAGGATGGGCTAGCAACTTTACTTAGATCTTTAGCTAAAGTAGAAGGTATTGAATGGGTACGATTTCTTTATAGCTATCCTTCCCGGCTTTCTAATGCTGTTTTAGATGTAATTGCACAAGAACCAAAGCTTTGCAAATATGTTGATATTCCGCTTCAACATGCTAGCACTCGAATGTTAAAAGCTATGAAACGTCCCGGGAAATCGTGAGTTTGTAGAAAAGTTAGTTATGCGAATGCGCGAACGTGTGCCAGGTATTGCACTTAGAACTACTTTTATTGTTGGCTTTCCTGGAGAAACTGAAGAAGATTTTCAAGAATTAATGGATTTTTGCAAAGCAATGGAGTTTGATCATTTAGGAGTGTTTACTTATTCTGATGAAGAAGGCACGCCTGCCTATGAATTAGCTGATAAAGTACCTTTGCGAACGGCTCAAGCTCGTCAACGTAAATTAATGGCACAGCAAGCAAAGATTTCTCGCCGCCGTAATAAAAAAATGATAGGCCAAAAAGTAAAAGTCTTTTTTGAGGGCCCATCTAAGGAAAGCGATCTACTTTGGCAAGGTAGAACTGAGTTTCAAGCACCTGACATTGATGGCTGCATATTAATTAATGACGCGCCAGAAGATTTTTCACCTGAAAACGGTAAATTTGTCACAGTAGAAATTACCGAAGCTCATGACTATGATTTAATAGGACGAATAATCTAAAGCTATAAACTATTATCTTTACTAATAATGTAAAAATTGATATACATTTAAGTTTTGTTGGAAAACATTTTTATCTATTCAAGACATCAAAAGAGCGACTTTATAATGCTACTTTGGAGTTAAAAAATTGAAAAAGCTTATTTTATCTTTATTAATATTAATTCTTTTTACTATAAATTTATCTGCACAAATCTTAGGAATTTCTGGCTCTCGTGTAATGCCTGTCAATGAATTATCTGTAAGGGCTGATGTAATAGTACGCGCCAAAGTAAAAAAAGTAGAAAAGGCCAGTTATTTAGACTACACTCAATTAGCCTCACTCCAAGTAACAGAAATTATCAAAGGCGACAATCGATTAAAAGATGTCCGTGTTTGGTCAGGAACGCAAAACATTAATGCAAACGACACATTTAATAAAGATATAGAAGTTTTAGTTTTTTTAGTTTATGAACAGACCTTTTATAGACTCTTAAACTTCCAACATGGAATTTTTTGTTGTTGAAGGTGAAGCTGTAAGAAACTGGCGTGTTCCTATTGTCTTATCACCAAATGCTAATAGCTCAAATAATCCAAATACTCCAAATAACTCAACAGATAATGAACTTGAATATACTCCAATAGATAAAAGCTATCAGGAAGTACGAAAAGAAATAGAAATTGCAGTAAGATCAATTAAAACTACTGGTAAAGAATTTCTTCCTAAGTAAAATATATTTTCAGTTAAACAGCTTTTTTGATTTGTCCCTGAATTTCTCAGAAAAGCTATCCATTCCTACACTCTTTTTCTAAATCATAATTTTCATGCTAATATGCTAATTTCCCACAAATAAATAAATCATTTTAATTCTATTAAACTAGGTGTATTTGCTATGAAGAAAGTTTTAGTAACTGGTGCAAATGGGCATGTAGGCAATATTTTAGTCCGACTTTTAGTAGATCGCGGCTATCAAGTACGTGCTTCTGTTAGAGATGCAAATAAAAAAGATCTGACCCAACCTCTAGCAGGTTTGCCCATTGAAATAGTTTCTGCTGATATTATGAAGCCAGAAACGCTAGCAAATGCAACTAAGGGAATGGATGGCGTTTTTCAAGTAGCAGCCGCCTACACCACAATCTCAGACGACCCACAAAGAGATATCCTTGACCCTAGCATTATTGGTGGAATCAATGTTTTACAGGCTTGTAAAGATGCAGGAGTTAAAAAAGTAGTTTTTACATCTAGTATTGCTGCTGTAGGTTCTGATGGTCAAAAAGATAATCCGCTAAATGAAAATAATTGGAATGATAAGGCTTGTAGCCCTTATATGGTTGCTAAAACTCAAGCAGAGAAGAAGGCTTGGGACTTTGCTAAAAAAAATAACTTAAATTTAGTAACAATTTGTCCGTCTGGTGTTTTAGGCCCAGGCTTTTATCGTCATACTCCAACAACCCAACCTTTTGAACTAGCTCTAAGAGGCCAAGTTCCTGCTGTCCCTCGCTTTGGATTAGGTTATGTTGATGTTCGTGATGTAGCTACAGCACATCTACTTGCTTATGAAAATGACAAGGCTGAAGGTAGATATATTGCTACAGATCAATGTTTTTGGTTAAAAGATGTTTTAGCTTTGGCTAAAGAAATTGACGACCGAGTAAAATTACCGCTTATTGAAATTCCTGTTGCTGTTGCTGGAATTATCCCACTTTTTGATTGGTTAGGCTATAAGCTTACTGGCGCACCTCGTCAAATTACTAGCGAGATGTTAGAAGACTTTAATGGTAAAGCCCAGTATATTTCTAGCGAACGAATTAAAAAAGAATTAGGCTGGAAGCCTATGGACATCAAACAAAGCATAAAAGATACCCTTGATTGGATTCATAAAACTTTTATTAATAAAAATTAGGTTGTTTATTGCTAAAAGTTATTCTTTATTTATTTCTTTTAATGCCTTTTTAGCACTATATCGAACATAGAAACGATCGTCTTCTAAAAGTAGGTTTAAAGCCGGAATAGCTTCCTTTGCTTTTAAGTTGCCTAAAGCTTTTGCTGCCTCACTACGTATAGATTCTGTTTTACCCTTAAGAATTGGTATTAAAATAGGGATTGATTGCTTCCCCATTAAATCGCTTAATCCTTTAAGTGCTGCACTACGAAGAAAAAAATAACTATCTTCTTTCAAAATAGTTATTATAGTATCTGTAGCTAGCTTCCCACCTATAACACTTAAAGTTCCTACTATATCTTGTCGTAATTGCCTTTCGATGTTTTTATCTTTCAATTTAGAAATCAAAAGGGGTATTGATTTTTTGGATTTTAATAAACCTAGAGCTTTAATAATCTGACTATGAAAATTACTATAAGACTCATCCTTTAAGTTAGCTATTAATCTTGTTTCAATATCTTTTTGTCCTAACTTGCTCAAAGCTACTGCCACGGATCCATAAACTTCTTCTTTATAGTTATCAAAATAAAAAAATTTAAGTTGTCTATTTCTAATCTCTCTACTTAATAAAGATTGTAGTTGAGTAGTAGCTTCTTTTAGCTCCTAAGTCTCCCTAGTGTTGTTGCTACAACAGATACAACTTTACTATTTTTCATGCTCTAGCAACTTTATTAAGTCAGGAATTATTTCTTTGACTTTTAATTCTCCTAAAACCTTTGCTGCAACACATATTGCATCAAAATTTTCACCTTTCAATAACTCTATTAAATAAGGAATTGCTTCTTGAGATTTTATTTCGCTTAAAGCTGATGCAGCATCTCTACGAACATATTCATTTTTATCTTTTAATGACTCTATCAATAATGGCAAGGTTTCTACGGCTTGAAGCTTTATAAAAGTATCTAAAACATAAGACCTTTCTTTTGGGCTATCATTAAAAGCTTTTATTAATTCTGGGATTGCTTCTTTTGCTCCTGAACGACCTAAAATATAAGCTGCTGTTCTACGAATATTTGGGTTTTTATCATCTAAAGCATTAATAAATAAATCCTTTGTTTTTTCTAAATCTATTTCTTTCAAGCTGTTAGCAGCTACTATTCGCAATTTTTCAGGCTCATTTTTATTTACAAAAATTTTAATTAATTCAGGTATCGCTTCTTGGGCAGTTAAGCTAGCTAAACTATAGCAAGCAGAGGCACGAATCTTTTTTTCTTCATTTTTATCTTTAATCACACTAATTAGTGCATTTATAGACTCTTTGCTGTCTATAGAGCCTAAACTAAGAACAACTCGATTTCTCACTTCTAAAGTCCCATCTTTTAAAGTTTCAATTAATAATGGAACTGCTTGTTTTGCTCCTACTTGTCCTAACAATTGAATAATTCTAATTTGTGTAAACTCATTTTCTGTTTTTAGAGCTAGCATTAGTTCTGGAATGTTTTCTTTTGTAACTAACTCATATAAAGCATTAAAAGCAGTATTTTTGATATTTTCATCTTCATCAGACAAAGCAGTTATAAAAGTAGGAATAGTTTCTTTTGCACTTAGATTGCGTAAAACGCTGGCTACTGCATTACGTTTCACACTAGACTTATTTTTATCTTGTAAAATCTCAGTTAAAGTATCTATCGCTTCTTTTCCTACTAAACCAGTTAAAGCCTGTTCTATAGATGAAGAATTTTCTAAGATGTTTAACTCACTTATCAAATCTGGAATTGTTTTTTTTGCACCTAGCTTTTTTAATACATTATTTAGGTTGTGCCTAAGATTATCTTTAGTATCTTTATCTTTTAAGATATTTATTAGAATTGGAATTGCTTCTTTTGCTTCTAATTCTCCCAATGCTCTAGCAGAAGCTTCTTTTACATAATCATTTGGGCTATTTAAGCTCTCAATCAAAATTGGAATTGCTTCTTTTGCTTTTAATTGGCCTAAAATGTAGATTGCAGAAACAGCATAAGATCTTTCAGAAGAATCAGTTGCTTCATCTTCAACAAAATCTATCAAAATTGGAATTAGTTCTTTAGCATTTAATTTTCTTAACACGTCGATAAACGCAGTTTTATAAAAATTATCATCTGTTTTTTTTAAAGCAGTTATTATATCTGAAGTGGCTTCTTTAGCACCTAAAGAACCCAATGCTTCTGCAATATAAAGTGCTAAAAGGCTTGATTCTTCAAACTGAACATTTATGTCTTTTAGAAGACTTTGCAAGCTAGGAATTGCTTCTTTTTGCTTTTAATTTGCCTAATGTTGTAACAATATAGACTAAGGGTATCTCTTCATCTGTTTCAAAAACTTTTATTAGCTTTGGACTTACTTCTTTAGCTTCTAATTCGCCTAATACATCAACTGCCATTCTACGTAATTCCATACTTTCATTTTTATCTTTGAAAATACTCAATAAAGGTAAAGTAGCTTCTTTTGAGCCTAAATTTCCTAAAAACTGAGTGACTTTATGACGCGTATCCTCCGATTGGCTTTTATCAACTAAAATTTTTAATAAGTATTCTGTAGCTTCTTTTTTAATTTTTAGATCAAATAAAGATAAAGAAGATATATAAGCTCTATTAAAAAAAGTTTTCTCAATTTCTTTATTCTTATACTCAAAAGCAGCCATTAAAGCGATAATTTTTGAATCGTCTGTTAATTTATCTATTATCCCTATTAATTGTTGATTTATAGAATAACCTGCAAAATTAACGCTCTTTACTAGAGTTACAATTAGATTTTTACGCTCTACTTCTCCTAATTCTTCAATAATTCTCGCTGTATTTTTATTATTTTGTAAAGCAATAATTATATCTTTACGAATATCCATATCTTCATTGTTAAGAGCATCTACTAGCATTACAACGGCTTTTCTATTGCCTAAAATATCTAAAGATGTAATTGCAACACGTTTCACATTTTTATCTTCTCTTTTAAGCATATTTATTAATATTTCGGCTGCTACATCTTTTTTTGTATATGAAGATAAAGCTATTGCTATATCTTCATATAATTCTTTGTCCTCTGACATTTTTATCAATATGTTTTCTGCTTCTTTATTTTCAAGACTTATTAGGCTATTAATAGCTGCTTTGCGGGTAAATTTACTTTCATCTTTTAACATCAAAGTTGCTATAGAAATAGTTTCCTTTGCTTCTAGTTTTGCTAACTGCTCAACGACAACACCCCGTATAAATTCATCCTTGTGAGTTGCTAATTTAATTATATTTGGAATAGTTTCTTTAGCTTTTAGTTTCCCTAAAACCATAATGGTTTCCTTTACCACTTCATTATCTTTATCATCTAAAAGACTTATCAAATCAGGAATTAGTTGCCGACTATCTAAATCACCCAAAATCTTAACAAAAACACGTCTAACATTTGCATTATGATCCTTAAGCAAAACAATCAGATCTTCTATATTTTCATCCCTTGTTAGTTTAGTTAAAAGAGCCTCAGAGTTATTTTTAATATCAGCATCAGCATTTCTAAGTAAATTAATTAGGATAGGGATAATTTGCTGCTTTTCTTTTAATATTTGCAAAGTATCGTAATAACTAAATTTGCTTAAAACTTTCAGTACATATTTATGAAGTTCTATATCTTCATTCTTAAGCAAATCAAATAGTGTTAGTTGATTTTCGTCATGTACTTCTATTTTTATTAAAGCTTCTGTTAGTTGATTACGAACTTCTATTTCTTTATCTTCTTGCAGTATTTTTATTAATTTAGCACCATTTTGTTTTGTCGCTATACTGACTAAAGTTTTAGCTGCATATCTACGAACTTCTAAATTCTCATTTTTAAGTGCTGAAATAAAAATTTCCTCTGTTTCACTTGTAGCCAACTTTCTTAAAAGCTCTAGCATAGAGTTTCTAACATCAGCACTTTCATCTTTTCTAAAAGCGGTAACTATTAAATATGGAACTACTTCTTTAGTTCCTACTCTTTCCAAAGCTAAAGTTATAGTTTTACGACGCTCAATTTCAATATCTTTTGTTGTCTTAAAATAATCTATCAAATTTGGAACTACTTCTTTAGCTCCCATATTTCCCAAAGCTAAAAATATTTCTCTATAAACAGCCTCTTCTTTTTCTTTTTTAAGAGCAGCTATTAAATCTGGAATTACTTCTTTAGCTTCCATGTTTCCCAAAACCCTTACCGCATTGCTTCGTAAATGAATAGGCTCATATACATCTTTTAAGATATTAAGCAAACTAGGAATTGCTTCCTTCACATTTGATTTACCCAATAACCTAGCTATGGTACTACGGCTTCCTTCATACATTTCTTTGTTGTTAAGCATAAATAACAGATCAGAAGTTAGCTCTTTAATGTCCATATCTGCTAAGTTATAAGTAATCTGATGATGTATGGTATCTGGTATTTTCCCTTCCTTCATAAGACTTATTAAAGTTTGGGCTACAGATTTATCTTTTAACCATGATAAAAAATTAACTATCTGCTTTTGAGCCTTTGGATCTCTATTTTCTTTAATTATATCTAGCAAAACAGGAACAATCTCTTTTTTAGATAGTTTTTGCCTTGAATTTATACTTTGTAAAGCAGAAAAACTAGAATTTAGTATATCTATATCATTATCTTTTAAGAGGTTTATTAAGGTATTTTTTAACTTGTTTACTATATAAAAAGCTTAAGTTGTTTATTGTGTATTTACGAATTTCTTTATCTTCACTTTGGTTTTCTGCAATTAGAATAAGTGTTTTCACAGCATTGTTATTTGTATTAAAATCTGATCGTTTTACAACTCCCTATATTCTTTTTAAAGCTACTTCCTTCAAGATCTCTATTGCCATTTTACGAATCTGTTTATCTTTACTTTGATCTTGTGCAATTAAGGCAACTAAATTTTTAGTTTCTTCTGGTAATTTACCAATTGCTGATAGTTTAGCTGTATAATTGTTAGTTGGGAGTTGTTTATACAATTCTTTTAATGAGTTTTCATCATTGGTTTGTGCTTGCAAATTTGAAGTTAAAAACATTGATAAAGCTATTATTATAAATATTTTAGCTAAGTTTTTTCTAATAAAACTATTCATGAACTTAAAATCCTCTTCTTAAACTTTATACACTTTAATGATTTTTATTTTAAAAACATTACAAATATTTATCGCTAACCTTCCTATTTTGCATTTGTTAGAAAATTTGAAGGGTTTGATCATTAACGCGAGATTAAATAATGGTTTGGAGAGTTTTTTAATTTGATTTGTAATTTAAAAAAAGATAGAACTTAAAGCAAAAAAGTCCAAGAAAAGATTGATTTCCATATATATTTCTTGGACATCGCTTTTTTTAATCGCAAGTATTGTTTTTATATATTTTTCTATTAAAGAAAAAAAGCTCTCTTCAAAAAAACAATACAAATATTAGATCTAAAAACTAATCATTTTTATTACTTTGCTGAAGCTTTTCCTTCAATTAAATGTTCTGGAATTTCACCAAGTGAATAAATGAAATCACTTCCATCTGTTGCAACTCTAGCGTTTTTATAAGCAGTTTTTCCACCATCATCTTTTCCATCAAAACCCGCTAACCATACAATAGGCTTATTATTTTCTAGCCTATAACCAGCAATTTTTTTTGTAGCTATATCTAAAGGTATTTTTAGGCTTGCATCTTGTAAAGCTGCTTCTAAATTCTCAGGGAATTTCCCATTTTCTTGTTCATAAGCTCGAATTATAGCTAAAGTTTCAAGTGCGGCTGCGTTTGCTCTTTCGGCGTAAAAACTGTTTACTACACCTTTTGCACTTGGTATGGCTACACTAAACAATACTGAGGCTATATATTTATCTACAAATAAGTTTTTATACCATTTATTTTCTTGTTCAATAAATTCACTTATTTTCTTATCCACTTCTTGCATAGCTTTAACATCAAGTGTTTCAAGACTTGGTTTTATAAGTTTTTCTACCATCTCATTATGTTTAAGTACAAAATTATTATAAACCCTTACAGATAGATTTTTAGGAAACTGTTTTTGTGTGGGGCCATTAACTAAGGAATCTTCTAAAGACCTATTACCAAATTGCCATTCCCATTCCATAATCTCCTGTGGAGTAGAAGATTTGCTGTCATCTTCTGCTATTTTATTTGCTATTTTTAAGTATAAATCCTTGTCTCCACCACCTTTATTTAGTCTCTTAAACAAAGCTTTAGCAACCACTCTATGACAACTCCATGACAACAATGCCGATGTCATAGGTGTATAAGGCTCAAATACTTGTGTACCCATATGATAAACAGCTAATTCTAAGTCTAAAGCTTCGTTTGATTTGCCTTCTTTTTCTAAGCGAGAAGCTTGGGCAATAGCTAATTTACTTAAGTGAATAAAATCGGTAATGCTTAAAAGTTTGGTGTCATGTGTTGCTAATTCTTTGTAAAATTGAAACTTAGGTTTATTTACTCCTACTTTTAGATAATCTATTGCTTTGATATGTTTATCCAAATCTGCTTCTTGTTCAGGAGTTAATTCTGCAAGTCCATCATATTTTTCCCATACGGATTTATCACTATCCTTAAACACTTCTGTAGCAAGTTTATAGTCTAACCAAGCGTTTTCTGCATCAGAAACTTTTTCAATTGTATATCTTTTTGCAGGTGATTTAATGCTAGCAGGAAAAAAGCCTAAGTATAAATTCACAGCTAAAATTACTCCAAAAATCACTCCAAAACCTAAAACTAAACGTCGAACCCATTTTTTTAAGCTTGTCTTAGAGCTAGTTTGATTAGACATAATAATTTTCCCTTAAGTATATAATTATTGAAAAAGATTTTTGAATTGTACCATTGAAACAATATAAGCAAATCACAAACTTAATTATCCAGCAAAAATTTTGTCCACTTTTTTATCTTTTCGCGCCTTACCTAATAACAAAACAAGCCCAAAATTTTATGTTATCCAACAAAATACTAAAACCTGCTAATACTTACGGATAACCATCTAAAAATTAAGTTTTTGTGGGAGAAAAAGCTATGCTACTACTAAAAGAAGAACCTACAACATTAATAGGTCGCACATTAGGGGAATTTATTATTCGTGAAAAGCTTGGAGAAGGCGGTTATGGAACGGTTTATCGTGCTGAACAGCCTATTCTTGGGCGTGAAGCCGTTATTAAAGTTATTCGTAATAAACATAATTCTGACCAAAAATTAATAGAACGTTTTAAGAAAGAAGCTAAACTTGCGTCTAAATTAGAACATCCTTACACAGCTTCGGTTTACGCTTTTGGAGCAGAAACTGACGGGCTACTTTGGATTGCTATGGAGTTAGTAAATGGCACACCTCTAAGCAATTTATTAAAAGTTCAAGGCCCTTTGTCACTAGAAAGATTTGTTCCTCTTTTAGAAAAGATTTGCGAAGTCGTTCATACAGCACATGAAAGCGGAATTGTTCACCGTGATATAAAACCATCTAATGTAATGGTTATTTCTCGCGCTGGTCGCTTGCTTCCTAAACTGCTTGATTTTGGTATAGCTAAAGGTTTAGAGCAAAACGATCTAACAACCCAAGAGCAAAAATTTACTACTAGCGACTTAGAAAAAGAGTTTAGCGAGAACACAAACGAAACCATAAATTCTTCAACTGAGCAAAACGCTAAAGATACAAATTCCAACCAAGCAAAACAAACTCAAAAAGATGCTACAGGTGCAATAGGTTCACCTCGTTATATGCCTCCAGAACTTTGGGAAAGTGGTTCAAATGCTGATACTCGCACAGATATTTATGCTCTAGGTGTGCTAGCTTTTGAGGCTCTTACAGGTAAAGTTCCTTTTCCATTAACAGGCCCTCAACTTATGTTTGCACATATGTTTAAGCCGGTTCCTTCCTTAGAAGGTTCCTTTCCAATAGCTCTTGATGAAGTAATTAAAAAAGCAATGGCAAAAAAGCAAGCTGACCGCTACCAAACAGCTTTAGAATTTGCTGCCGCTTTTCGTGAAGCAGCCGGAATGCTTGAACTTAAAACCCCATTGCCCCAGCTTGAAGAGCTTTTAAGAGAAGAACTTTTAACTAATGCTCCTAAACCTTTGGCCGCTTCTGTTGCTAATTTATCTGCCACTCGTAACTCCTACCAAGCAAGAGAGCGTATTTCTGATATTTTACAAGTTTTAGCACAATATTTAGGCGTTTTAGCTCTATCTTGTCGCGTTCGTGTAGGTAGCGGAAGCAAAAATGATTCTACTTCTATACTTAATACAATACAAAAACTTAGCCAACAAAATCTTAATGAAATAGAATGGTTAGAGCTTGCTCAAGAATTATGCAAACCTTTTTGTTTTCAACGTGATGCTTATCCAATTCCAGAATTAATAACTTTTTTCTATGAACCAAATAGCGATAAAAAAACAAATCAAATAAATCTTTTCCAATCAATTCTTGAAATGTGCCAGTCACGTACAGCAAGCGACAAAGAAGCATACTTGCAAAATTTGTTAAATGAAAAAATGACGCAACTTGTTTCTTTGCTTCGCTCACTAACTTTTCTTTCTGACTACAACTTAATAGTCCCAAGAAAAAACCACTCTGAAAAATGGATGGGACATCAATTAAAAGAATCTTTTTTTGTCTCCAATGAAGCTTTACTTGAAGAAAATAAAGTAGTTTTAGCAAATGCTCAAGGTGATGTAATTATTTCTCTATGGCCGCTTGTTCAACTAGCCGCACCAACAACAGCAGCAACAGAAGAATTATTTTTCTTTTCTGGAAAAGGCCGCACAGGTGCAAAATTCCTAGCAATTCCATCAAGCTTTGAACTTTATGACGAAGATTTTTGGCAATGGTTTGGAGAAAATCTTTTTGATACACAAACACAAACAGGTGAATTAATCACCCAAGAACAAACACCTTATCTTGGTCTAGTTTCATTTAGCACAAGTGATTCAGAAATATTTTTTGGTCGTGAAAAAGAAACACAAAATTTTCTTAATCGATTGCGTAATCAAGCTTTTTTAGTTGTTGCAGGGCCTTCGGGAGCAGGTAAAAGCTCATTTATTCAAGCTGGCGTTTTGCCTTGGTTAGAAAATTCTCGATTAATAACTTTACGACCTGGTGCTTTTCCCCTAACAACATTAAGAAGCCGATTAATCAAAGAAGGAATAGAAGTTCATGATTTACATATTGCATTAAAACATGACGCAAATGCGTTAGGAAATGCACTTCGCGCATCATCAGATATTTATGATAAAGCTATTGTGCTTGTTATTGACCAATTTGAAGAGCTTTTTACACTCTGCCAAGATCAAACAGAACGAGATCTTTTTGCTTTAGCTTTATCAAATGCTGCACGTTCTGAAGAAGAATCTATCCGCGTTATATTAACTGTTAGAGATGATTTTTTGCTTAAAGTCAAAGAATTACCTGCAATTGGCGAGCGCGTTACAACTAGCTTAGAACTTCTTTCCACACCTGGCAAAGATGATTTAGTTAGAATCCTTATAGAACCTGCTCGTCGTGCTGGCTATATTTTTGAAGATAAACAAATGCCGCTAGAAATGGTTGAGTCTGTGATAGGTCGACCTGGAGCATTACCGCTACTTGCTTTTACGGCTGCAAAACTTTGGGAGCTTAGAGACCGTCAATTTAAGCAACTGCGACGCAAAACCTATGACGCATTAGGTGGTGTTGGTGGTGCCTTAGCAAGTCATGCTGAAGAAATGATGAAAGGCATGACGCAGCATGAACAAAAATTAGTTAGAGCCGCTTTTCAACGTCTTGTTACTAGTGAAGGAACTCGTGCTGTAATGAAGCGTGATGAACTTTATCAAATTTTAGGCGCGGAAAATCAAGATGTACTAGAAAAACTTGTTGCTTCGCGTTTATTAACGGCCTCAGAGGGTGAAGACGGCTTAGAACAAATTGAAGTTGTACATGAAGCTTTGCTTTCTGCCTGGCCTCGACTGGTTAAATGGCAGCAAGAAACTGCTGAGGGTGCAAGACTACGCGATCAACTTCAAGCTGCATCCAGGCAATGGCAAGAGCGAGGCCGTCCAAAAGGCTTACTTTGGCGTGATGAAGCACTAACAGAATATAAACTTTGGCATTCACGATACAACGGAAAATTAACAGATATTGAAAACGCTTTTGCTACTGCTAGCTTAAATGAAGCCTCTCGCGCTCAACGTCAACGGCGAATTTTAAGCTCTGTTGCAGCTATATTTTTAGCAATTACGTCCATTGTTTTTTACTGGCAAAATCAACAAACAAAAGAAAAAATCCTTAGTCTTTATGAGGAACAAGGTCGCCAAGCTTTACTTGCTAACAAAGCTGACCAAGCAGTTCTTTATTTAACGGAAGCTTATAGTGGAGGTAATAACAAATATTCATTAAAATTTTTGCTTTCACAATCTTTGCTACAATTTAATCAAGTTCAACCGCTTACAATTGCTGGGCATAAAAATTTTGTTTTTCATTCAACATTTAGCCCTGATGGAAAAAATATACTTTCAGCAAGTGCTGATAAAACTGCAAAACTTTGGGAAGCTTCAACAGGAAAGCTTTTGCGCTCATTTGAAGGACATAAAGATTGTGTTCGCTCTGCTAGTTTTAGCCCTGATGCAAGCAAAATTGTAACTGCAAGTTTAGATGGCACTGCAAAAGTTTGGAAAACTGACACAGCCGAAGTTTTATTAACTTTATCTGGTCATAACGCAGCAGTAAATTCTGCTGTTTTTAGTCCTGATGGTAAGTTGATTGCTACATCTGGTTTAGATAGAACTGCTAAAATTTGGGATGCTGAAAGCGGCAAGTTGCTCTTTTCACTACAAGATCATCAAGGAAGCGTTAACTATGTAGCGTTTAGCTCTGACAATAAAAAATTAGTAACAGCAAGTGCTGATAACACCGCTAAAATCTGGGATATTGCTTCTGGTAAATTATTAGTCACTTTCTCAGGTCATAGAAAATTCGGTAAATTCTGCATCTTTTAGCCCTGATAACTTGCTTGTAGTAACAGCTAGCTCTGATAACACTACTAAAATTTGGGATGCTATTTCTGGCAAAGAATTACGAATACTTAAAGATCACACATCTGTAGTTAATTCAGCACAATTTAGCAGCGATGGAAGGCTTATTATTACTTCTAGCACAGATAGAACTGCTAAAATTTGGCAGACTGAAACCGGAAAATTAATGAACAACTTAAAAGTTTATGATTTTCCTCTAAAATGGGCTGCATTTAACAATGATGGTTCTAGTGTAGTTCTTGCTAGCAATGACAATACAATGAAAGTTTGTAATGTTGAACTAGAAAAACGTGATGCTTCAACTATTGCTGAAATGGTAGAAAAAATAGTTCCTATCAGATTTGAAAAAGATAGTTTTGCACCTAATCTAAAAGCTGCAATTACTCCAAAACCTATTGAAAAAACGCCAACTTCTACACCAACTCCTGAAGTCCCACACCCAGAAAAAGTTGCTAGCGTTCCTGCATTGCCTAGCGAGCTAAACTTAAAAACTTTTGATTTTTTAACTGTAAAACTTGATGAACAAGGCAAAATCGCCGAGCAAATCAAAAAACAAGCCCAATACTTTACACAAGAACTTGTTAACGGCCCTGGTATTGATATGATTTTTATACCTGAAGGAAGTTTTCCTATGGGACAACAAGATTGTGGCCCAAATGATAAGGAAGCTTGCCCAAAACGCGAAGTAAAATTATCAGCATTTTATATGAGTAAATTTGAAGTTACCCAAGCTCAATGGAAAGCCGTCATGGGCAATAATCCTTCACATTTTACAGGTGATGAAAATTTGCCTGTAGAGCAAGTAACTTGGTATGACGCGATGGAATTTTGCGAAAGACTTTCACAAAAAACAGGCAAGTTTTTTAGATTACCAAGTGAAGCAGAATGGGAATATGCTGCCCGTGCAGGCACTACAACAATGTTTGCTTTTGGAAATACCATTAATCCAGATATTGTTAATTATGATGGAACTTTCCCTTATGGCAAAGCACCAAAAAGCCTTTATCGTAAAAAAACTATCCCTGTTGGAAGTTTAGGATTTGCTAACAGTTTTGGTTTATATGATATACATGGAAATGTGTCTGAATGGTGCTTAGATCCACTGCATGAAAATTACATAGACGCACCTCAAGACGGAAGTAACTGGATAGAAAACGGTCAACTAAGTCATCGAATGGTTAGAGGTGGATCTTATAACAATATGGCAGCACTTTGTTTTTCATTTAACCGCAACTGGAACGCTGCCACCAGCAAATATAACCGTTACGGTATCCGTTTAGTTATGAGTGCTTCCAGCAATTAGTAGCTTAATTAAAACCAGGTAGCTTAATCTATAAATATAACTTAAGCTACCTGATTGCTTTTTTATACTATGATAAACCTTCTTTATCTTGTTCGCTTGACGCAATATTGAGGCTAATGTTAATTTCCTGAAATAGATTAAACAGTCTTAATTATTTGTTTTAGGATAAATTATGGGTTTTATAGAAGGACTTTATCAAGAAGTAGCACAAGCCTTACGAAAATTAGAAGTCATCCCTGTTTTACCTCCAAACATATCACCTCAAAACGCGGTTATTGATTTACTAAAAATAGCATTAAAAAATGAAATAGAAGCTAGCCAGCTAGCAGCATTTTGGATGCCATCTACAGCAGAGCTTGATGTAAAGCTAGGTTTAGCTCGTCAATGTGGCGATGAAGCTAAACATTATCGCTTAATAGAGAACCGACTTTTAGATTTAGGAGTTAATTTAGAAAACTTTTCACCTCTAGCCACTGGCTTTAGCCCTCTTTATCAATGGCTTACGACTTTAGAAACCACTGTTGAACGAGTTGCTGCTGGGCCTTTTGCCCGTGAAGCAATTGCAATTAAGCGCAATAGCCAATTAATTGCTGTACTTGATGCTATGGGAGATAAAACTAGCGCGGATCTCTACCGCAATCAAATCCAGCCAGATGAAGAATGGCACCATAAATTTGGACTAGAAATATTACGTAAATATGCAATTACTCCCGAACTACAACAAAAAGCTTTTTCTGCAACACTTCATACAATTAATTTAGCAGATGAGCTACGTAGCGCGGCAATGAGCAAAACAGGTGCTTGTGTAGTTCCTGGTTGTTAAAACTTTTATTATTACAAAAAATTATTTTAAGGAGCTAGTAGAATGATTGACTTTAGCATTCCTCCCGATGTAGCCGAAATGCAAAAACAACTATCTGAATTTATGGAGCAATATGTTTATCCTAATGAAGCTAACGCCGATGAACACGCAGGTTTAGACGAAGCAATAGAAAAAGACCTGCAAAATAAAGTTAAAAGTCGTGGTTGGTGGGCCCCTCATATGTCAAAAGAAGAAGGAGGAATGGGAACTAGCGTTGTTAATTTAGGGTTGATGAATGAAATTATTGGACGCTCCCCTATTGGGCCAAGAATTTTTGGTTGTGCTGCTCCTGATGCTGGCAATGCTGAGTTGCTTCATATAGCAGGCACAGCAGAGCAAAAAGAAAAATACTTAAAACCTTTGGTTAATGGTGATATTCGTTCTTGCTTTGCTATGACTGAACCTGAAGTTGCAGGATCTGACCCTACAGGGCTTTTAACAAGTGCCGTTCGTGATGGTGACGATTGGGTCATAAATGGTCATAAATGGTTTATTACTGGTGCAATTGGGTCACAATTTGCTATTACTATGGCAGTAACAAACCCAGCAGCAAAACCACATCAACGCGCTAGCATGATTATTGTCCCTACCGATACACCAGGCTTTAATATTATTCGTGATATTGATGTTATGGGATCTGGTGGACTTGGGGGACATTGCGAAATCCGCTTTCAAGATTGCCGAGTACCTGTAACTAATTTACTAGGCAAAGAGGGAGAAGGCTTTCATCTAGCACAAAAACGCTTAGGCCCAGGCCGAATCCAACATTGTATGCGCTGGCTAGGAATTGCTCAACGTAGCTTTGAACTAATGTGCAAACGCGCTTTAAAACGTATTTCTTTTGGTGAGCCGTTAGCTAATAAACAAAGCGTTCAAAATTGGATTGCTGACTCTGCCGCAGAGCTTAACGCAGCTAGGCTTATGACCTTGCATGCGGCTTGGAAAATGGATCAAGGAGATGAAGCTAGAGTGGAAGTTTCTTTAATTAAATTTTATGGTGCTAAAGTGCTTCATGATGTAATTGATAAAGCAATTCAAGTGCATGGAGCATTAGGATTTTCTAAAGACACTCCGCTAGAAGCCTTTTATCGTGGTGCTAGAGCAGCGCGTATTTATGACGGAGTTGATGAAGTACATAGAATGGTAGTAGCTAGAAAAATCCTATCCGATTTCAAAGAGGATAAATAAAAATGATTAAAGCCCACGAGTAATTTAACTTATTTAGTTAAAATTGGTAATCAAGAATTTGTTTTGCGTCGTCCGCCTTTTGGCCCTGTTCCACCCACTGCACACGATATGCCAAGGGAATTTCGATTGCTTTCAATGATTAACCCTCATTTTAATTTAGCTCCTCGTCCCTATTTGCTTTGTGAAGATACAAATGTAATTGGTGCAACATTTTATCTAATGGAGCGTCGTCAAGGGATCATTATCAGACGGACATGGCCGTCTGAATTAGCACCAGATCCAGAACTGCGAAAAAAAATTAGTTTAGCAATGATTGACACATTAGCTAAGCTGCACTCAGTAGATATTTATGCTAATGGGCTAGATAAAATTGGAAAGCCTGCTGGGTTTGTTGCTCGTCAAGTTAAAGGTTGGTCAGAGCGTTGGCAAAGGGCTAAAACTACAGTTGTGCCAGCTATGGAAACTGTAATACAGTGGCTAAATGAAAACATGCCGCTAGAAAGCACTCCAGCAACGTTAATTCATAATGATTTTAAGTTAGACAATGTAATTTTAGACTCGCAAGATCCTAGCAAAGTTATAGGTGTGTTGGATTGGGAAATGAGCAGTGTAGGAGATCCGCTAGTAGATATAGGGATTTTCTTGGGCTATTGGGCGCAAGCTGATGATCCGGTAGCACGTCGGGAATCCATAAGCCCTGTTACTTGTGAAAATGGCTGGCTAACCAGAGTAGAATTAATTAAGCGTTATCAAGAACAAACTGGCCGAGATTTATCTAGCATTGCCTTTTATGAAACATTTGCAGTATTTAAGCTAGCTGTAGTTTTACAGCAAATTTACTATCGTTATGCTTGTGGTCAAACTAAAGACGAGCGTTTTAAAGAATTTGGGCAAGTGGTTATTGGTTTGGCTGATGCTGCTTTGGGATTAATTAAATAACAAAAATAGCCTAGCAATAATCAGCTAGGCTATTTTAGGTAAAAATAAGCAATTTTAATTTATTTGTTAATTAGACGACGGTAGCCTTCTTCTTTTTCTGCCCATTCAATAATTTCTGACACACGCCAAACTGGGAAAGGATGGCTCATAGTACCAGCAATTATTGTTGTCCAGAATTTATGTAAGAAATCTTCGGCAGCGCGTTTATCAAAATCACGTGCTTGTGCGATAAATTCATCTAAATCAAGTCTGGATGCTAATGTCCCGCCAGCAAGTTTCATCATTGTACTAGCAACAACTCTTTCATTTTGAGTAACTAGCAAAGCAGCACGATCACAGCTTAATTCTGCTTTATGTCGCCAAGTGAGTAACGCAATTCTAATCGGGAGAGACAGCAAATCGGCTATTGCTGCAAATGGAGAACCTCTTAAAATTACGTCACTTAGGAAGAACAACAAATCAGCAGCAACTTTATATAAAAGGTGTTGGGAATGAATATGTCCTGCTTCGTGGGCTAAAACGGCTAAGACTTCCATATCGTCCAAGCGTTCTAAAAGCGAGGAATATATAACAATAAAAGGCTTTTCTACACCTCCAGTAAAGGCATTAAATCCTAAACCACCGCCAGGCCCGGTGACAGCAATATAAAGCTCTGGTTTTTCAATTCCTAGAGTTGAGCAAACTACATCTAACTTAGCGTCTAGGTCTGGGCATTGTCGCTCGTTGACTCGGACACTGTTGGCTGTAAACATCACTCTAGCCGAGCTTTCATGAAAAATTTCCAGTGCTTTTTTTAGAATTGTGTCTATGCCAGGAAGTTTTTGTAAGGCACTTAAGGCTTGAGAATCCAACGGATGAATATAGCTATGTGGGTCTAAATTTGTCCATTTTTTATGAGGATCACTACTTAAAGGTAGTCTACAGCGTCCACAACGAATGCTAGCACTTGTAGTTGTGCTAGGGGTTTTAACTTTATTTAATCTTTCACAAAAGCGGCAACGGACGCGCTCTTCTTCTGGCTCGATAATTGGTAAATCATCAGTAACTTCACTCATTTAGAAATATCCTTTCTTAATTAATGCTTAAAATGTCTCACCCCAGTAAAGACCATTATTAACTGATGTTCATCAGCAGCATCAATTACTTCTTTATCACGAATTGAGCCGCCTGGTTGGATTATTGCGGTGATCCCATATTTTTTAACTTCGTCAATGCTGTCTCGGAACGGGAAGAAAGCATCACTCGCCAGTACGCTACCAACTAAAGAAAGTTGCGCTTTTGTTGCACCAAAACGAACAGAGTCAATCCGGCTCATTTGCCCTGCACCAACGCCAATTAGTTGTTCCTCTCCAGCATATACAATTGCATTTGATTTAACATGTTTGCAGATTTTCCAAGCAAAGTCGAGAGCCAGTAATTGTTCTTTGGTAGGTTGTTTTTTAGTTACAACTTTAGCATTTTCTATTAGTAATTTTTCTGTGTCTTTAGTTTGCACTAAATAACCGCCGGAAATATGCTTTATTTCTAGTAAGTTCTGGGTTTGTTTTTCTTCTTTTTCTAGCATTAAAAGCCGTAAGTTCTTTTTACTAGCAAAAATATCTCTAGCCTCTTGTGAAAATGCAGGAGCAATTATAGCTTCAACAAATAAATCTGACATTGCTTGGGCTGTTTCTCCATCAACGGTTGTGTTAAGTGCAATAATTCCACCAAAAGCGGAAACTGGATCTGTAGCCCTTGCACGTTCAAAAGCATCTTTAGCATTTATCCCAATAGCAACGCCACAAGGATTTGTATGCTTAATAATTACACAAGCGGTTTTATCAAACTCACTCACTAAAGCCCAGGCAGCATCTAAATCTAAGAAATTATTATAGGAAAGCTCTTTTCCTTGTAGTTGTTCTGCACTTGCAATGCCTGTTTCAGCCGCCAAATCATCAACATAAAGTGTTGCTAGTTGATGAGGATTTTCACCATAACGCAAAGCTTGCTTTTCTTTTAAGCTTAAGACTAATTGATTAGGCATTTTATCAGCAGTTTTACCAGAAAAAGCAATTTTATCTTGACCAGTTAGTTTTGTTAGATAATTAGCAATAGTCAGGTCATAAAGTGATGTATGAGTAAAGGCTTTTGCAGCTAGGTTTTGACGTGTTGGCTTGCTTAAAATCCCATCGTTTTCTTTTAGCTCTAACAAAATTGCTGGGTAATCTTCTGGATCAACAATTACAGCAACATCTTGATAATTTTTTGCAGCAGCACGGATTAGACTTGGGCCTCCAATGTCAATATTTTCTATAGCATCCTCTAGGCTAACATGTGGTTTTTCAATAGTTTGACGAAATGGATATAAATTTACTATGACTAAATCAATATAATTTATAGAGTGTTTTGCAACTGCTTCATTATGTTCTAGATTATCGCGCTGGGCTAAAATACCTCCATGAATTTTTGGATGTAGGGTTTTAACTCGTCCGTCTAAAATTTCTGGAAAACCTGTAAAATCAGCAACATCAATTATTTGAAGATCCACTTGACGTAAAGTTTTTGCTGTCCCACCTGTTGAAAGTAACTCTACACCAAGACTAGTTAACTGCTTAGCTAATTCTACTAGTCCAGTTTTATCAGAAACGCTTAATAATGCTCTACTTATTTTTCTCAATTTGCTCTCCTATCAATTGGTTTAATATTAAAAGCCAATTAAACCCAACAAGATAGCATAAGTTAACAGCAGAGGCGATTCCATTTAGAAGTCTGCCAAGAACAGGCAACCAAATGATTTTTGCTGACGTTAAAGGTTTTTCCTAAGACAAAAATAGCAAATATATCCTAATAAATAATTTTAATTAATAATGGAAATTCTACTATGGAACTAACAATTAATAACCTTTCTAAAACTTATCCAAATGGAGTTAAAGCATTAAATAATCTTTCTCTTAATATTCCTAGAGGGATGTTTGGGCTACTTGGCCCAAATGGAGCAGGTAAATCTAGCCTAATGAGAACTATTGCGACGCTACAAGAAGCCGACCAAGGCACAATCTCTTTAGGTGAAATAGATGTATTAAAAAATAAAGAAGAAGTAAGGAAATTGCTTGGCTATCTACCTCAAGATTTTGGTACTTATCCAAATATGAGCGCAGAAGATTTGTTAGACCATATTGCTATATTAAAAGGTATTACCAACAGAAAAGAGCGCAAGGAAATAGTCAAGGCATTGTTAGAACAAACTAATCTTTATGCAGTGCGGAAAAAAAACTTGGGTGGCTACTCAGGTGGGATGCGGCAACGTTTTGGCATTGCCCAAGCCTTGTTAGGTAATCCTAAATTAATCATTGTTGACGAACCTACCGCAGGACTTGATCCAGCAGAACGCAACCGTTTTCTTAATTTACTAAGCGAAATTGGCGAAAATGTTATTGTTATTCTCTCAACTCATATTGTTGATGATGTAAAAGAACTTTGTACCAATATGGCAATTATCAACAAAGGTTCAGTTTTAATGTCAGGCGACCCACTAAAAGCAATTGAAAAGATTAAAAATAATATTTGGAAAACTTTTATTAATAAACATGAATTAGAAAATTATCAAAGCAATTATAAGGTAATTTCTAATAAATTAATTGCTGGAAAAATGCAAATAAACATTTATTCTGAAAGTGAGCCTGGCAATGGTTTTCAAGTTTCTGATGCAGGTTTAGAAGAAGTTTATTTCCTTGCAATTAATGAAGGTGTTGTCTAAAAAATTAATGGTTAAATTAATAAAAATAATTATTTAAGGTGTTTATATGTTTAAAGAAATATTTCTTTTTGAAATAAAATTTCGCTTAAAACGAATATCTACTTATGTTTATTTTGCACTTTGGCTACTTATAGGATTTTTACTTACTAGCTCTGATTCAATTAGCATTGGTGGAACAGGAGCAAAAATCTTAAAAAATAGTTCTTATTTAGTAGGCTTAAGTAGTTCGGTTTTAATGGCTTTTGGAATGGCTGTAGTCTCAGCACTTACAGGGATGGCTGTTTATCGAGATTTTGAACAAAACACCTATGCAATGTTTTTTACTGCTCCAATTAAAAAATCTAGCTACCTAAATGCTAGATTTTTAGCCTCTTTTCTTTTAGCAGTAATAGTTTTTATTGGTATTCCCTTAGGTATGATGCTAGGAAGTTTTATGCCTTGGGTTGACAGCGAAAAAATAATGCCTTTTAGCTTAATGGCTTATTTACATCCAATAGCAACCATAATAATACCTAATATTTTCTTTATTGGAGCTTTATTTTTCCTAGTTGGTACTCTAAGTCGTAGTGTAATAGCAGTTTATTTACAATCAGTGGTACTTTTGGCACTTTATTTTGCAGCAGTAATTTTATCACGTAATATTGATAATAAGTTTTTACCTGCTCTGTTTGATCCATTTGCAATTAGATCTATAGGTTATATAACAAAATATTGGACAATTTCCGAGCAGAATTCTTTACCAATTCCATTGACAGGAGTAATGCTTTATAACCGACTTTTATGGATTTCTTTAGGCATTATTGCAATGTTAGCTGTTAATTATTTTTTTACTTTTTCATCTGAGGCTATTTCAATTCGTCGCAATAAAAAGTTAACTCAAGTAGAAGAAAAAGTAGAAAAATTTCAATTACTGTTGCCTAAAGTTACACAAGGCTTTTCTTTTAATACCACAATAAGCCAATTTTTTAGTCTTACTCGCTTTAATTTTTTAGTATTGTTAAATCGCTTTCTTTCTGGGCAATATTATTAATAGGAATGTTTATAGTTATCCTAAATGGTTCTTTAGCTGGTAGGTTGTATGGAACGCCAACTTATCCAGTTACTTATGCTGTTGTAGAGCTAGGAGGCGGCCTTTATTTTATTCTTCCTGATTATTTGCACAATTTATGCTGGGGAACTTGTTTGGAAAGAGCGAGAAATAAAATTTGACCAAATTTATGATGCCTTTCCCTTGCCTAATTATTTAACTTATCTAAGCCATCTTACAGCTTTGACTTTTCTAAATATTATTTTAATCTTTGCATTGATAATTACTGGGATATTAATTCAAGCTTATAATGGATATTTTAATTTTGAAATAGGAGTTTATTTAAAATCTTATTTTGGACAAACTTTTCCATATTTAATACAAATTTCTGTATTAAGTTTGATAATTCACACTTTAATAAAAAATAAGTTTGCAGGCCATGCGGTAATAATACTTTTTTACATCTCACAAATAGCTTTAGCCCAACTTGGCTATCAACATAACATTTATCTATATGCTAGCAATGTAAGCAGCACTTATTCTGATATGAATGGGTTTGGACATTTTGTTGTCCCTACATTTTGGTTTAACTTTTATTGGACATCTTTTGCAGGAGTGCTAGCAGTTTTATCAATACTTTTGCTAGTTCGAGGTACAGACACCAGCTTAAAATCACGGCTTAACCAAGCTAAACTTTTGTTTAATTTACCAACCAAAGTATTGTTATGACTGTTTTTGTTAAGTTTTGTTTTTACAGGTAGTTATATTTTCTATAACACTAATGTATTGAATAAATACTTTGATGAGGATAAACAAGAAAAACTGCAAGTTCAGTATGAAAAACTTTATAAAAAACATCAAAATATCCCTCAACTAAGAATTATCGCAACTCAAGTAAAAGTAGATATTTTCCCAGAAACCAGGTCTTTTCTAGCAAAAGCTACCTACACTTTACTTAATAAAACTGATCAAGAAATAGATTCTGTGCATCTTTCATTTAATGAAACAGGCCTAAATCAGTAACTTTTGACAAAGAAAATAAGTCAGAGTTAATTGATAAAGAGCTTAATTATCATATTTATAAGCTTGCTACGCCATTAAAGCCAAAAGAGCAATTAATAATGAATGTTGAGATTGACTATAAATCTAAGGGTTTTCGTAACAACGGCGAAATCAATCAATTAGCTGCTAATGGAACATTTTTTAACAACTCTCAATTTTTTCCATCCATAGGCTATAATTCCAGTTTTGAACTAAATGATAAAAGCAAACGCAAGAAAAATGGGCTAGCAGAAAAGGCTGAACTCCCGCCACCAGATGATATGAAAGCTAGAATGAATAATTATATTAGTAGCGATGCTGATTGGATGACATTTGAAACTATCGTTAGCACCTCACCAGACCAAATAGCAATTGCTCCAGGCTATTTACAAAAAGAATGGCTAGAAAATGGACGACGCTATTTTGAATATAAAATGGGAGATACAAAAATATTAAACTTTTTCTCTTTTATGTCAGGTCGCTATGAAGTTAAGCGTGATAAGTGGAATGATGTCAATATTGAAATTTATTACCACAAAGCACATCCTTACAATGTAGATCGAATGATTGAATCTACTAAAAAAGGCTTAGAGTATTTTTCAAAGAGCTTTTCACCTTATCAGCATAAACAGTTTAGAATCATAGAGTTTCCCCGTTATGCTAGTTTTGCTCAAGCTTTTCCAAACACCATTCCCTACTCTGAAGCAATTGGATTTATTACCAGAATAGATGAAGACGATGACATAGACTTTCCATTTTATGTAACAGCACATGAATTAGCTCATCAATGGTGGGCCCACCAAGTAATTGGAGGTGATGTACAAGGCTCGACAATACTTTCTGAAACCTTAGCTCAATATTCTGCACTCATGTTGTTAGAAAAAGAGTATGGCAAAGAAAATATTAGAAAATACTTAAAATATGAGCTAGACCAATATTTAAGAGGTCGCACAGCAGAAGAAAAGAAAGAAAACCATATTGGGTTAGTACAAAATCAGCCATATATTCACTATCAAAAGGGTAGCCTGGTAATGTACGCGCTTAAAGATTATATTGGAGAAGAAGCCGTAAATAATGCTCTAAAACTTTTTATTAGTTCTGTAGCTTATCAAGAGCCGCCTTATGCAAGTTCTTTAGAACTAATAAAATGCTTAAAAGAAGCTACCCCATTAGACCTACAATATTTGATTACAGATTTATTTGAAACCATAACTTTATTTGAAAATAAAGCTATAGAAGCAACTTATACAAAAACTTCAGATGGAAAATATCTAGTTAAATTAAAAGTACAAGCTAAAAAGCTTCGTGCTGATGGCGAGGGAGCAGAAAAACCAATTGAAATCAGTGATTTAATTGATATTGGTGTTTTTGTAGGTGAAAAGAAAAAACAAAAAGAACTTCACCTACAAAAATATAAAATCGATAAAGAAGAACAAACCTTTGAAATTACGGTTGATGAAGTGCCGACTAGAGCAGGTATTGACCCTTACAATAAATTAATAGATCGTAATTCCGATGATAATACAGTAGAGGTTAAAAGTGGCTCATAAAACCGCTACCTAGATCCTCCAAGAGCAAAAAATATTAGTGGGAAAAGAACCACTAATATTGGTTCTAGTAAAAGGGTAATTGCGGCCATTACTCTTACCCTTCTGCGTGCAGATAACTCTTCTAAACTCATTTCTTTGTCTCTTGGACTAATAAATAAGCTAGCAATAAAGGCACTTATCCCGCTAATAGGTAAAATCACCAGCAACGCTAAATACATAGAAATAAGGTTTGTAAATCTATAGTATTGATGCCCTATTCTAAAATTCAAATAATTTGCCACAGTAGAAGTCACAGTAATTACTATTGGAGTAGATAAAATTCCAACCAAAATAAAAAATATTAAATTAAACTTTTGTTTTAAGCTCATAGTGTTTCCCCTTTTATCATTAAAAATTTATTTGACACTAGTAGAAATAAATGAAGGCCAATGTGTAAGACCAAAAATAATAAAGCCAAAGCTGGCTATCAAAATGAGAATTAGGTTTATAGGAATACTAATAATAAGCAAAAAAATAAATTTAAGCAGGTAATCTTGAGTAAGAAACATTTCTTGAATAGGATCAAAAGTATTAAAAAATATATCCCATGTTATTACTAAAGTAGCTAAAGAAGTAGTAATAGCAGGTATTGCTATTACAGTTTTATAAAAGCGTTTTTCTATAGTTTTTCTTTCTCTATCTTTTTCTCTATCTTTTCCTCTATCTTTTTCCAACATTGCTTTACCTCAATAAATATTTTGTGATTTATGTTTTAACACAAGCTCTACAAAATATTTATTTTTCAATATGACACTTTTTAAAATGTATAAGGAATTAGAACTAGAAGTAAGTAATTATCGTGTATATAGATAGCGGTTTTGAGAGTATTTTTATCCTGTAAACTTATAGCCTAGGCCATGAACAGTTAAAATGTATTGAGGATGGCGGACGTTGATTTCTAGTTTTTGTCTAAGCCAAGCAACATGAACATCTACCGTTCGTGTTGAAAGCATTGCGTTATAACCCCAAACTTCGTCTAACAGATCATCGCGTGAAAGAATTTGACTGCGATGTTCAATTAAATGTTTTAATAGCTTAAACTCTTTTGCAGAAAGCTCTATGACTTGCCCATCTTTTGTAACTTCAGCACTACGAAAATCTACACGAACTGCACCAAATTGATAAATTTCTGATGAAGCTATTTCAACACTTGGCGCACGTCTAAGTAAAGCTTCAATTCGAGCAAGTAGTTCCATCATTTCAAAGGGCTTAGTAACATAGTCGTCTGCTCCTAATTTTAGTCCTACAACTTTATCTACAACCTGTCCGCGAGCCGTTAACATAATAATTGGAATGCTAATCCCTTGTTGGCGCAGATCTCGACAAACATCAAAACCATTTTTGCGAGGTAACATAACATCTAAGATAATTAAATCAAAGTTTTCACTTGTAGCACGCTTAAATCCTGCATCCCCATCCCTAGCATCTTCTACTTGATAGCCTTCACTTGCTAGGCGATCAGTTAATGTTAGTACTAAACCTAGTTCATCTTCTACTAACAAAATTCTTTTACTCATAAATTTTCTGTTGTTTCTTTCATTTCGCTTATTTGATTTGTTGCCTTTGCTGTTTTAAGAATGGTATCAGCTAAAGGTAGGCTTAAAGTAAATGTGCTACCTTGACCAACAACACTACTAACATCAACTTTTCCACCACAAGCGGAAACTATTTGTTTTACTAAACTTAAGCCTAATCCACTACCATGAATTTGTGCGTCAATCACCTCTTGACCACGATAAAAAGGTTCAAAAATATGTGGTAATTCTTTTGCACTAATACCAATACCTTTATCAATAACATTTATTTGAACTTGTTTAGCAGTTACGTGAAAATTAGCCTCAATTTTTAACCATTTGCTATCACCACTATATTTTATTGCATTAGCAATTAAGTTTTGAATTGCTCGTTGTAAGGCTAATTGATCAGCATTAACTAAGGGTAAATCCGAAGGAAAAGTTTTAACTATTTCCACACCACTATCAGCAATTAAAGATTTACAGGAAGTAACTGCATTTTCAATTACTTCTACAACTTGAGTAGGTTGTAATTGATAATTGCGGCGGTGAGATTGCCAACCAGCAAATTCCAGTATTTGCTCAACCATATCGGTCAAACGTCGGCCTTCATCACGAATTAAACCACCATAGCGTTTTACTTGATTAGAACTGCCTACCACACCATCTGCAAGGTTTTCTCCTGCCGAGCAAATAACTGCTAAAGGTGTGCGAAGTTCATGAGAAACGCCTGCAACAAATTCTAGTTGCTGTTTAGCTAAATTTTGAGCGCGACGGCTAGAAATTAAAATCATTACCATACTAACAGCTAATAAAAGCAATATGCTAAAGCTAATAGCTACATTTCGTTGTCTAAGATTGGCTACTGCAACATCTAAAGAGCCAGTATTATGTTTAACAACTAACTGCCAAGAATTTGCATTTTCACCCTTAGCAGTAAAACTCATCATTTTTACTGCTGGTATTCTAGGCATTGATATAGAACTATCTGTTCTAACTATGCTAATTGTGGCTTGTTTGATTTGTTGGTTTATTTCTTTACCATCTTTTTTGATTTCTGTGCTTTCTGTTTGAAAAATACTTGCTCTAACAGATTCTTGATCTTCTTTGTTTTCTTTATTTTCTTTGTTTTCTGCTTCAACTCTTACATTAATTTTATTATTTTGACTATCTTGGCTATTTATACGCTTAACAACAGGCAGAAATTTCTCTAACTCTTCAGGTCTTAAAGAAAAAAAGCTCATAGCAATATCGCTAGTTGTTAGTTGCTCAAGGTTAAATTGCTGGCTAGATTGATAAATTAGCTGATTGTTATTTTCTTTGTTTACTATCGCTACATAGTAATCTAGCTGGTTATTGGTCGCAAAATATTGATTTATAAGCTTTGGAAGCCATTGCTGCTGTATATATTTAAGATCCAGTAAAACAACTAAGTAACTTATAGGGGACTCTATCTTTAGAATAAAATCTCTTTTTGGCTCATTCATCTTAATTCTTGGTAGTAAATGATGGGTGCGATTAATAACAATAGCTGGTGTTTTAGCAATTATTGGATGATTGCTAGAAAATTTTATAAAATTATTAGGCCCGACATTTTCTATTTTAGACTCTTCTTTCCAAGAATTTTTTAAGTTTGTTAGTTCTTCGGGCCAGGCAGCAATTTGAAAACTACTTGTTTCAGGAGTAAATCTTAATAATTCCTGTTTTGATTCACTTAAATTAGCAACATATAAATCTTTAATTAGTTGTGGGTGTCGTGTGTTAGTCTGCCATTTTTGATAAGCCTGCAAATAACTTTGCCCTGAGTCAGTCACCTCTATTTCTGTATGCTCTAGGGTTTGAAAATTAAAGAAAATATGTGTTATTTCCCGATCAAAGTCTGTTGTAAAATTACTAGCGGCTGTACGTAAGCCAGAAAGCATTCTTTCTCGTTCAGCACTGCTAACTTGGCCTAACCATTGGTATTGCAATATAGCCAAGGATGGAAGCAACACCAACAAAAGCAAAACAAAAATTAAATGTGATTTTGAATTAAGTGTTTTCATAGTTGAAAATTATAGCACTAGAAAAAGCGAGAAAAAGCCGTTAACTAAAGATTTTACATTCTTAACAAATCCTTAGCCATTTCTTAACCACAGCCTTTTAATTTTTGTTTATTATCCACACCGTAGCAAATACAAACTTTTTGAAATTTTTGGAGGATAAATAAAAATGAAACGACGATCAATAAATTGGTTAATTTTGGGACTAATATTTACAGTAATCTTTAATGTTGTAGGAATTGCTCAATCCAGCAATGATCCTGTCAGAGGCCAAGAATTAATTACACTTGCTAAACAAGCTATAGGTGGAGAAGCCAGGCTTAACGAGGTAAAAGGCTTAGGCTTAGAAGCAAAAGCTATTGGTCAAGATCCAACTAAAGTAGAAAAACTTAAGTTAATGTTTGCAAGTCGCGCTTTAGCAGGTGTGCCTGGTGTAATGGACGGAGAAATTAATGTTCATATTTCAAAAGCTGATCCAAATGCTCCAGAGCAAGTAAGAATATTTACTGATGATAAAGGTCAAACTCATAAAATCGCTGGTGATAAGACTATTGTTTTTATGAGTAATTCAGGAAACGCTCAAGTAGTTGATAGTGATGCTACAAAAGTAACAATTACTAAGCATAAAGATGATGAAAACAAAGAAGCTAGCACAGAAAAAAGAATGATTGTAATTACTAAAGAACATAGTGGTAATGTTCCTGCTGATGCAAAAGTAGAAAAACGAAATGTAATTATTAATGCTGAAGTAAACAGTGAAGGCGGTGGACATGCTTTTAGACAACCATTTGATTTAGCTCATACTATGATAGGTCTTTTGTTGAATTCTTCTATCCCACTAGAATTTAGCTATGTTGGTGAAGTTGAAAATGGAACTGCTTTTGCAATTAGCGTTAAAGATAAAATTGGCTTTTCTGGAACACTTCTTTTAGATAAAGCTACGTATCTGCCAATAGGACTAAACTATCGTAATACTCCCCAAGCTATTTTCTTACATGTTGATAAAAATGCTGGTGGAAAAATTGATAAAGCAGAAATAGAAAAATTAGCTCAAGCTCAAAACAATCTTCCAGCAGAAGAAATTAGTTTAAGATTTTCTGACCATCGTTTAGTTGATGGGGTACTTTTACCATATCGTATTGCTAGATCTGTAAATGGCGAGTTAAAAGCTACTTATGAAGTTGAAAAATTTGAAATTAACCCAAATATTGAAGCCATAAGAATGCGCCGTCAAAAACCTGATCAAAACTAAATTATTTAGTTAAATAAAATAGAAAAAAGCCACTAGGTTTAATTCTAGTGGCTTTTTTAATTAAAAATAAAAAAAGCGGTCTATTTTTTGATAGACCGCTACTATTAGCATTATTATTGAGGACTGTTTAGTTCTTTTAATTATTCTAGGAGATTACTTATCTACGTCGGGATGTTCTGACTAAAACGCCTTCAAATTCAACTCTTAAGGTGACATTGCCTGGTACAACTGTTACTGTGCGAACCCAAGGAGCATAACCAGCACGTTTTACAGTAATTGTGTGAGTACCAGCAGGAAGTTGAACGGTTGTAGGTGCGTTGCCAAAGAAAACTCCATTTACTTCAATATCTCCACCTTTTTCAGAAATTACATTTACAAAGCAAATCTTTCCAGAATTAGCACTAGCAGAAGTGTTGTAAGCAGTGGGACTACCAGAAAAAGAACCTGCAAAACTTGTATTTTGTGGGAGGTCTATACTTCTAGTTCCATCAATAAAAGCGTCTAGGTGTTGGCCTCTAGGAACGGTGATGTCTTTGCCTTTGATAAGTAGGAATGCTGGTGCTGCTGGGAAGAATACGACAGCGGAAACTCCTACTGCTACACCTGTTGCAACGCCTTTACCACCACCTTGATTAACAGAAGTTGCACGGATAGGGATTTTTGTACCATCTACAGCTTTAACATATTCTAATCTAAAATCAAGTTTTCCACCTCGTCCTAAACTTCTTTTAGGTTGGGCTTGAGTAATGGTTCCAAGTGCTTGTGCGCCCTCTGTTATAACGGTTACACCGTCTACTTTGATCGGGTCAAGAACTTCAAAACTAACAGTTTGACCAACTTGGGAGGTTGCAGAACTAATATCTTGCAAGAGTTTTAATCTGATTTGTGTGCCTTCTTCCAGCTTGATACCTTGTCCAAAGGCGGTTATAGCACTAAAGAATAGGGTTATTAGGGTTGTTGCTAAAACGGTTAATAGAGTGTTAATGTTTTTCATTGTTGTTTCCTCGCTTTTATTTATATTTGATTTAATTTTGTTGTGCCTTTGCTAATATCAACTGCTATTCCAAAGGAAATTTTATATTTCTTGTTTTAACTAACTTGTTATTAATCAAATAATTACCAATCATTGTAAATCTTTAAATTCCTAAAATTTTAATATTTTCCGCCAAAAGTGACGCTTTTTATAGTTGTCAGTTTTGACAAGTCTGCCAAAACTGGCATAAAGGGCAGATCGCAACATATCGCTAACTTTTAGCAAGCTAGCGATATACAGCATTATCTATTTGATATAAGCTTGCCAACTTGCTAGAAAAGCGTTTTTCTATCTAGTCATATATTTAAAGTAGGAGTATTAAAAATGATTGCAAAAGGAACTCATATTGATGAGGCAAAAGGAAAATTAGGGGTGTTGCTGGTTGGAATGGGTGCTGTTAGCACCACTTTTATTGCTGGAGTTGAAGCTATTCGCCGTAAAATGGCGCAACCTATTGGTAGTCTTGCAGAAATGGGAACTATTCGCTTAGGCAAAAGAACTGAAGGACGTTCACCAAAAATTAAAGAATTTGTTCCTCTAGCTAACCTGGATGACTTAGTTTTCGGTGCTTGGGATTTATTTGAAGATAATTGTTATGAAGCTGCACTACATTGTGGAGTGCTAGAAAAAAGCATGCTTGAAGCCTTGCGCCCACAACTTGAAAAAATTCGCCCAATGGCAGCAGTATTTGATCAACATTATGTAAAAAGACTTAATGGAACAAATATTAAACAAGGAAAAAATAAACGTGATTTAGCAGAACAGCTAATTAATGATATTAAAGAATTTAGTGCTAAAAATGATTGTTCTCGTTTAGTGATGGTTTGGTGCGCTTCAACAGAAATTTTTATGAAGCTTAGTCCAGTTCATGAAAATATTGAAGTATTTGAAAAAGCTTTGGAAGAAAACCATCCTGATATAGCTCCTTCAATGATTTATGCCTATGCTGCAATAAAATCTCGTGTACCTTTTGCTAATGGTGCGCCAAATTTAACAGTTGATGTTCCAGCCCTAACTCAGCTTGCACAAGAAATGTCTGTTCCTCTTTGTGGAAAAGACTTTAAGACCGGCCAAACTTTTATGAAAACCTTGCTTGCTCCAGGGCTAAAAAGTCGTATGCTAGGACTTCATGGTTGGTATTCAACTAATATTTTAGGAAATCGTGATGGCGAAGTTTTAGACGACCCAGAATCATTTAAGATTAAAGAAGGTCTAAACTTTCTGTTTTAGAGTATATTTTACAACCAGAAATTTATCCTGAACTTTATGGAGATTTTTCCCATTTGGTTAGAATTAATTATTATCCTCCTCGTGGCGATAACAAAGAAGGTTGGGATAATATTGACACATCTTTGGTTGGTTAGGCTATCCAATGCAAATCAAGATTAATTTCTTGTGTCGTGATTCAATTTTAGCTGCTCCAATTGTGCTAGACTTAGCTTTATTTATGGATTTAGCACAACGTTGTGGAATGCGTGGCGTTCAAGAATGGTTAAGTTTCTATTTCAAGAGTCCAATGACTGCTCCACAGCTTTATCCTGAACACGATTTATTTATTCAATTGATGAAGCTAAAAAAATACTCTTCGACACTTAAAAGGCGAAGAACTAATTACTCACCTTGGCTTAGAATATTATGACTAAGTATTAACTTATGAGTGAACTTACTTTGAGTAAAGCAGGCAAGCGGCGTAAAAGCTTAATGCCTGCTAATAAAATTTGTTTGTCTTGCTGCTATTCTCAGGTCGCTACTGATCGTGGAAAGCTACGTGTTTTTTGCCAAAAGGAACATAAACAAGCAACAGAAAACTGCATAGATTATTCTGATAATGGTACAAGCCATTTATTAACAGCAATTAAAGAAAAAATTATTCAAGTTCAAGAAAGCTATCGGGCAAGATTTAACCAAATCCATCCTAACTGTTTTACTTGTGTGCAAAATTGTTGTACCACCCCTTTTTTAACCCACACACCTTTTTATCCTGAAGACGTAATTTATTATATGTTATCGGATAAGACTGTCCCAAAAGTTCCAAAAGAGCTTAAGCATTGCATGTTTTTTAATAATGGTTGTAGTTTGCCTATAAATTTACGCCCTCATGTATGTATTGAATATAAATGTATTTATCAAAATGATGCTGAAATTAATAGTTTAGCTACAACCATTAATCAAGCAACTATCTACCTTCTTGCCATAACAACAGAAGATTATTCAGGCTGGAGAGGTGAATATACAATAGAAGATCGTCCCATATTAAAAGAGCTTGGAGGAGTAGAAGGAAAAATCTATGACCGTTTTAATCGTGAATGGAACACAAAAACCCCTATAAAAGACCTTTTAGAATTATATCTACCCAAAACACTGGTGTAATAGGCAAATAAGCAAAACTATATCGCACACAATAATCAAGTTTGTTATAATCACCGCCACACATTTGACTAAAAAAATCCCAAAATATTAAGTTATAAAAATTATCTGTGTTTTTTGCTGTCTATTAACAGTCAGGAGTATCTTAATGAACAATACTAGACGTCCAACAAAGTGCCGCGCTCAAAAAATTGGCAAAGTTAATCTATTAAAATTGACAGGTCGTCTTACACCAGATGAACATGAAGACGTTTTGTTAAGTAATGTTAAACAGTTGGTTGAAGCGGACGAAAAGTATTTTTTGGTTGATCTTAGTTCCGTCAACTATATTAATAGCTCAGGAGTTGGAACAATAATTCAGTGTTTTCGACTAACTAGGGCCAAAGGTGGGGACTTAAAAATACTTAATCCTTCTCAAAGTGTTACTCACATTATTCAAGTATCTAAACTAGATAGTATATTTGAAGTTTTTCGTGATCAAGCAGTAGCTATTGAGAGTTTTACGGAAGATCCTTCCTCTGATGCAAATAAAAAAGGTCGTAGTCGTAAACAAACAGCTAGCGAAGATGATAAAGAAGACTAGTTTTATTTACTAAATAGTTGAAAAACTTCTTAAAAATCTTTAAGGTTTATTCTTCAAGTTAGTTAATCTTAAATTAAGGTCTAAAAATCAATCCGTTAAACACTTATAAATTAAGGTTATTATTAACTACTTATTATAAAAGTATATAAACTTGTAGTTAACATAATGAGGTATTATGAGTATAGTACAAGAATTTAGGGACTTTGTTAATCGTGGTAATGTAGTAGATTTAGCTGTAGGTGTGGTAATTGGAGGAGCTTTTGGTAAGATAGTATCTTCTTTAGTGGCAGATGTGATTACTCCTGTTATTGGTGTAGCTGTTGGAGGTGTAAATTTTACAGCCTTAAAAATAAGTCTTGGTGGTAAACCGGATGCTCCTGTTACGTTAAATTATGGCAATTTTCTACAGTCAATATTTGATTTTTTAATTATTGCATTTGCAATATTTATGTTTGTTAAAGCAATAAATAAAATGCAAAAGCAAAAGGAAGAAGCCCCTGCTGCACCACCTGCACCAACTAAAGAAGAAGTTTTGCTAACAGAAATTAGAGATATCTTAAAAGACATTAAGAAACTCTAGTGTATTAAAATAGGCAAACCGTTAATGTCAAATATTAAGCGGCCAATGAATTTAGCACATCGTGGAGCGCGCAAAGTTGCTCCAGAAAACACTTTGGCTGCTTTTGCCCTAGCTAATACTCTTGGTGCTGATGGAATAGAATTAGACGCTTTTTTATGTGCTTCTGGTGAACTAGTAGTCACCCACGATGATGATTTAAGTATTTGGTCTAATGGATCAGGCCAGATTTCTAACACACCTTTAACAGTTCTAAAAGAATTAGATTTTGGCTCACATTTTAGTTCAAGTTTTAAAGGCGAAAAAATCCCAACCTTCCAAGAAGTAGTTGATTTACTTCCAAATTCGATGTTTATTAATGTTGAGATTAAGACATTATCCTTACGTCCAACAATGGAAGTTAAAGCAATTGTTGAATTAGTTAAAAAAAATAATTTATTCTCAAGAATTTTAATTTCTTCTTTTAACCCACTTGTTTTATACCACTTAAAGAAATTAGCCCCTAATATTGCAAAGGTTGCTATTTGAATCTCGTTTGCCAATACATTTTGGAAAAATTAACGCTGCTTTATTAAAACTACAAGCCTTACATCCCCCAGCACGTTTAACAAATGAAAAATTAATGCTGCTTGCTAGAAAGAATGGTTATCAAGTCAATACCTGGACAGTAAATGAACCAGATGAGATGCACAGACTTATAGATTTAGGTGTTAATAGCATTATTACTGATTATCCAGATCGACTTAAGCAGGTTTTTATTGAACGAAATCTGTTATAAAAAACAAAGATTCCACCTTTTGGTGTACTAAATCTTAATTTTGGTGTACTAAATTTTTACATCCATTGCTTTATAGAGTTTTACTAATTTATGGTAAATAGCTAATCCATTGTAAATACTATGGATAATCTTAATTATAGGAGAATAATTTTTTACTGATTTTGGCATAACCTTTGCCTTTAAGCCGGACAGAAATAAAATTAAACCTAATAGCTGGAGGTAATAACCTATGTTAAGTAAAAACACTGTTAAATCATCTTTAGTTTTATCCCTTTTATTCGCCTTGTTCTTAAATTTTAGTCTTACCAATACCAATGC
>JADJPF010000002.1 GCA_016713405.1 Blastocatellia bacterium | reverse complement strand
GGGCAAAATGGCAATAATTCTATATTCTATTTTGCTTAGTGACTGAGCTATCAGCAAAACTAACTGAGCAAATAAAAACACTGGTGCTATTACCTTTACGAGTTTATGCACACAGCACTTTATCATAAAAATTTAGGCTATTATTTTAATGATAAAGAAAAATTGGTGTGCGTGGCGATTATTACACATCAGCAAACGTTGATGCTAGCTTTGGAGCATTGCTATCTAAAGAATGTTTACGGCTTTATAAACAATTAGATTCAACTCCAGAAAATCAATATTTTAGGAAATAGGTGCTAGCATGGACAACTGCTTTTGATATTATTTATAGTTTAATTACAGAAAATTTTCCTCAGGCAAATAACCTTCAATACACGGTTTGCGAAATCAGCCCCACAATGCAAACACTACAAAAAGAAAACTTGCTCCATTTCTGGGCCGGTTAAATGGTTAAATTACAATGAGTTACAAGAAAATCCTCAAACAGCAATTATTATTGCTAGTGAAGTTTTGGACGCTTTTGCAGTTCACAAAGTGCAGTTTTCCAAAGGTAAGCTATGAAGAGCTTCCACTTAAATAGCGATGGCGAGAGCTTAAAACCCTTTGGCAAAAAAGGCTAAAACGGTGAACTAGAAGAATACTTAAGAAAATTAAAAATTGAATTAATAGAAAATCAAATAATTGAAATTAATTTTAGATGCTGTGAAATGGCTTTAAAACCCTTGTTAACTCACTAGTAGAAGGCTTTATAATTACTATTGATTGTGGTGATTTGTCAGATCATCTTTATAGCCCAGAAAATTTAACAGGAACAATAAAATGTTTTTCTAAACATAAACTTAAGACTCAAGTTTTTGAAAATATTGGAGAACAAGATGTCACTTCTGATGTAAATTTTTCTGCATTAATTTATTATGGACAAGAATTTGGGCTAGAAAACTTGGTTTTTACTAGGCAAGCAGATTTTTTTAATTAAGTTAGGTTTACTAGAACGGCTAGAGCAATTAATAACACAAGATCCTGATAGTTTTAAGTCATTAAAAACTCGACTGGCCTTAAAAACTTCTTTATACTTGGTGGCATTAGTGATCATTTCAAAGTGCTAGTCCAGAAAAATCAAAAGAAATTAAATATAAGTTACAAAATAAAAGGCAGCCTCGAAAGACTGCCCTTTATTCACCTTCACCAAACAAAATTTAGAAAGAAATTCTTGAACTACCACCTACTGCATTAGTAATTACTAATTCATTTTTAGCTTTACTAAGGTTTAATTGCTTACGACTTCCTCGAAGATCAAGCTTATCTTCTGATTTGTTCATCATTAAGCTTGTTACATCTTTACCATTAATTGTTACTTTAGTGTCATCATCAAAACCACGACCATTAATTGTTAAAACTTGTTTTTGATAACTAACACTACCTGCAACTATTTGCATAGTGCTTCTAACATTTTCTGAAAGTTTAACAAAACGGACATTAGAAGAAGCGTCAGAAAAAAGTGCTAATTAATAAATTACCATCTTTATCAGCAGATACCCTACCACCAAAACCACTTAGGTTGCTTGTGAAACTTGGCCGCCATCACCTTTAGCTATAGATTCATCACCGCTAATAAAGTTAGAAATAACGTTTGTTTGTGAATCAACCCGCCAAATGCGTTGAGTAGTTCTAAATGATTGAGGGTCAAAATCAACTGCACTAATAAACAAGTCTCCATCTGCGCCAATACTTACATTAGAAACAAAACCTAGTCCAGCATTAGTAGCTAGTCCACCTTCACCGCTAAAGCGTGTTTCCCCATTTCCAGCAACCGTAGTAATAATATTGGTTTTAGCATCAATTCGACGAATGCGGTCATTATTTACCAAGAAAACATTTTTATTACTGTCCATTGCCAAAGCAGTTGGGAAAATTGTTGCTTTAGTTGCTACCCTCCATCGCCGCTAGAACCTTTTGACCTGTACCAGCAATTGTAGTAATGATATTAGTTCTAGCATCTACTGGCGAATACGCCCACCTGTTGAAATTAACAAATTAACCTTGATCATCTACCAAAGCATCTGTGACGCTCAATACTTCCAGCCGTGCAAGTTCACCATCAGCAACCATTCTTTGACTAAAAGCACCTGCAACAGTTGTAATAATTTTGGTACGTGCATCAACTCTACGGACACGCTCATCAAGACTATCTACAATAAAAATATTTCCTGAATTATCTACAGTAATATTAGTTAGTGCAAAAGATACGTCTGAGTCAGTAGCAACTTTTCCATCACCACCGCCACTGTTAAAAAATTAGTTTTGGCCTGAACCCGCAACAGTTAATAAATTTCCTGTAGTTGCATCTATTTTATAAATAAGGTTGTTTTGGAGATCCCAACAAATAAGTTTCCTACTGGATCACTAACAGCTGATAGTGCCAAGCCAATAGAAGCATTGCTAGCTTGTCCTTCAGTTCCGCGAGAATTTACCCGTCTATTACCAGCAATAATTTGAGTAATGCCTTCTGCTGTACTAGCATCCCTTAAGAGTAAAGCTGTTTGTGAACTAATTAAAATATTGCCATTAGCATCAACTGCTATTCCTCCACTAATTAGTAATCCATCATCTTTAGCACCTACAAATTTAGTTTGTAATTCATTATAAATACCTGTTTGAAAATCTATTTTGCCAAACCCTACACCAATAATTATTAAATTACTATCTTTATCTAGTGAAAGTGCAAAAGGAGAAATTGGAATTTCTGTAGCTAATTTTCCATCACGATCCCCAAGTGGATTGCTAGACCCAAAAGGACTTTTTCCATTACCAGCAATAGTTGTAATAATATTTGTTGTTGATCTACTTTTCTAACTTCTATTATTTTCAGTTGATAAAAAAAAAGATTTCTTTGATCAACTGCAATTTTGAATTCACCTAGTCCAGCATTAGTTGCTAATGCACCATCACCAGAGAACAATTTTTCACCATTACCTGCAAAAGTTGTGATGATCCCCGTTTTAGCATCAATTCGACGGATTCGACCTTCTGTAGCAATGTAAATATTGTTGTTTTGATCAACTGCTACATCAGAAACCAATTTACCTAAAGAAGCTTTTATAGCTAAATCGCCATCCCCAAATGCAGGGCCTTCTATACCTCCAGCTAATGTGTTAATAGCGTTTGTTAATATATCAACTCGTTTGATAGATTTTGTTAAATCATCTGCAATCAATAGATTACCAGTATTATCTAAAGCAAGTCCACGTGGTCAATACTTGAAAGTAAAGCTAATTGTCCATCTTCCGCTACTTTTCCCCTCCAGCAACAGTTGTAACAACTTTTGTTGTGCGTCAATGCGGCGAACTCTACCGCCAAAAGTATCTGCAAAATAAATATTGCCAGCTTTGTCAAACAATACCGTTTCGACACCAGCTATATTAGCTTTACTAGCTATTTGCCCATCACCATAAGAAAATGTTCCACCTGCTACAGTTGTTATTTCACCTACAGCTAATTCTGATACTGGTTTAGCTGTAATATTTATTTCTTGTTGTGCTATGCCTGCACGAGTAATAACAGAAAGTGTTTTTACTCCTGCAAAATTTTGTGCAGGCAAGCCAAACCTTATTTGTGTAGAACTAATGGTTGAGTTTTTAACTAATTGATCTCCAAAAATCACTAAACTATCATTAGTAAAATTACGTCCATTGATAACTACTTCTGAAAGACTATCCATTCTAAAAGAAGTTTCACTAACTTGGCTAATTTCTGGTACTGAACTTTGTTGCTGTGCATACACTTTATTATAAGAATCTTGTGTTACAATTGAAAAGCACTAAACAATATTAAAAGGAAAGCAAAGACTTGTAGACGATAATTGCATAACATATTGCTTGACTTCATTAAACTATCTCCCTAAATAAAAT
Organism: Blastocatellia bacterium; assembly: GCA_016713405.1. Taxonomy (NCBI): domain Bacteria; kingdom Pseudomonadati; phylum Acidobacteriota; class Blastocatellia; species Blastocatellia bacterium. Next base: position 18,606 of record JADJPF010000002.1, on the reverse strand, counting down.
TATTTGTTTTCATTTAGGGACGCGCAAAAAAATTAAAAACTCTATCAGCTTTCTTAAAGGTTTTCCGAAAATTCTGAAAATACCGTTAGCACTTACAAAACATTAACCTTTTCTAAAATCATTTTCTTGCCAAACAAGTACCGTAAAATCGCTATTAAGAGCAATAGCTTTATTGTTTGGGAGAAAAGTAAATAAATAAATTGAGCCACAATCATTTAGTTTGGCGATTGGTTGTAAACTATCAATATCATAAATATTAATAATTTTTCCATTAGTCTCCCAAACAGCAAGAACCTTTCCACTAATTGAAAACATTGAAATATTTGGTAATCCTACAAAATTAGCTTTATTTAATTGAGCTATATCTGAGCCGTATTTTGAAAAAAGTGTATGGTCTTTAAGCTTTAACTTTGTTTTTCCATTCACAAGAATTTGGACATCTTGCTCTCCTGAAATAGCAATAGTTTGATTATCTGGACTAAAAATAACCCCTTTAATTTGAAATCCTACATTTAAGGAAAAAGAATTTTTCGCATCATTTACATCAATAAGAGATAAAGTAGTATCATTTACCGAATTAATTGTGCCAAGCCATTTGCTATCAAAAGAAAATGGTGAAGTAGAAAAATCTAAAGAACATAACTTTTGATTTAATACCTTTGTGCCACGTCCAGAAACAATATCCCAAATATAAGTGTTAAACCGGGTTGTTTTATGAGTGTTATCCTCAAATACTTCTGTCTGAAAAGCTATCTTTTTGCTACAAGGAGAAAATACCCCTACTTTACTTAACCACTTAACCCTAACACAGCCTTGATTTTTTGGTCTGCCATAAACTTCTTCTGTAATGCCATTTTCTGACCAAGAAAATTCTTGACAATCTCCTGTTGATAACCGCCAAAGCCAGAAAGAATTGCTGATACCCCAAATAACAAGTAGTTGACCATCAGGAGAAAGTGTATGTCCATAATTTTCTTTCTTATGTTCCCAAATTCTAAGTTCGCTTGTTTCTATGTTGTAAATATGTAATTTAAAGCTTTTTGGCAAAACCCAAAAAAGTTGATTATCAGACGAAAACCAGCAATTAAAATCATTTGGAGAACAATCTCCAATAGTAAGTAGACATTTCTCTAAATAAAGATCCCAGAGTTTTATACTATTATTTTTTTGTAAAGTTACCAAAAATCTTTCATCATTTGATTTAAAAAAAATCGAGTAAAGAGATTCCTGCTTAATAGATTTATAATCCAGCCTATCAATATTCCAACGTTCAAATTTAGTTTCTTTGGTTATTATTATGTTTTTACTATCAGGCCAAAGCTTTACCATTTGTCTTTCATCAATAGGAAAATCTAACTGTAAACAAGCAGTATTTATATCCCATATCTGTAATCTTTTACTGAATGTAGCTAAAAGATTACTACCAATAAAGACTTCTGATTTTGCTCTATTCACAGCTAAAGTAAGCTTGCAGGTACCATTATTTAGATCCCACAAATGTAAAAATTTCTCTGTTCCCAACACCAACATAGTGTAATCAGGGGAAAGTGTAAGATGATTAGGCAAATACTCTTGACCATCTAATCTTAAAAAATAAGAATTTGCTGAGTGTTTATCAGAATCTACACAAAGATGATCATACAATTCTTGTTCTTTTCTTTTTGGATAATAAATAAGCTCTTGATTAAGTAGTTGCATTGTAAAAGGAAAAGTATTAACAAAATTATGCTCAGTAATTGAAGGATTAGCCCATAAAGCAGATTGATAAAGTTCAGAAGTGGTAGTAACAGATTGCAACTGGAAAGAGGCTAAATTATAAATTTGAACTGTTAAGTTGCGATCTATTAAAGCAAATGAATTATTATCTTTTGAAAAAATAATCCAATCATAGAGTAATGGTTTTATTTCAAGCTCTTTGACTTTAATGCATTCTTTGCCATTATTTAAATCCCATTGGGAAATTTTGGTTTTTTCTTGAATTATTAAAAAGTTAGTGTTTGGTATAAATGCAAATGTATTACATTCTATAAGTAAAGGAGCATAAAGCTTACCTGTAGTTGTCTGGCAAATTTGAATATTTCTAAAAGCTTTTAGCAACAATAATGAACTATCTGGTGAAAAAGATACTTTAAATACACTTTCTGTCTTAGTTAAATAACATAAAAGTTTGCCAGTATCAGTATCATAAAGACTAATAGCTTTATTTCGGCTCCAAATGGCAATAATTTTACTGTTAGGAGAAAAGACTAGATAATCTAACTCTTCATAATGAATTTTGATGCCATAAAACGGATCTTCTGCAGATTCTTCTGTAGCTTCAAATCTATCTATTTTCCATTTCCATTTCTGAGCAACTAGATCCCAAAGAGAAACTGTCCAATGTTCACTAGTTGCAATTTTGCTATTGTCTGGAGAAAATAAAGCTTTATTAATTATGTGTTTATGACCTGACAAAGTTGCTATGTGTTCATTAGTTTCTGCATCCCATAAAGAAAGCTTACCTTGATAATCCAATGTAGCAATTATTTTGTTATCTGATGAAATTATTGTTGGGCAGGCTCTAAGGCTTTTACGAAAAACTGGCAAAGGTGTGTATAGTGGAAGTTGGCTTTGATCAGGAATTAGTGAAGATAATTTTTCAAAGTTTTTACGATCTTGCTCATTAACAGGCCGATAATTACATTGTTTTAGCCAGTCAACAATTTCTGCTGCCAAATGGACAGGTGTTTCAAAAACAAGAGGCCATAATTTATCAAATTCTTTTGACTGTTTTAGCTTAGCAATTACTGCTCGCCAATCAATAAAATTAGTATTTTTAGTCTGTATTATTTGATATTGCGGAATTGATTCTTTATCAGAATCAACTTCTACAAAAGATTGAATTCGATTACCAAGTAATGCTGCAACAAATTTCCAATTAATCAAATCTATATTTGGTTTACACTGACTTAATAAAGCTACTTGTTTTATCTCTGTTTCTGTCATTGATGAGAGTGGTAGAGAATCAAAATATGTTAGTTTCCAAACCTTTAATTGAGAACTACCAACTACAAAAAGTAGTTTACTATCTGGTGAAAAAAGCAACTTTTTGACTTGTTCAGAATGCTCAAGTTTAACTTTAATCTGTTGGCTAATTAAGTCCCAAATAAAAATATTGTTTCCTTGTTGCTGACTAAGAGCCAATAACTTATTACTTGATATTGCTATTGATGAAACCAGATTAAGAGACGCACTATCAGGAATTCTAAGAATATCTATACATTTTTGAGTATCAACATCCCAAAGTCTTGCTTCTGCTGAATGACCTGTAGCCAAAATAGATCCATCTGGAGAAAAGGCTACTACGCTAGTATGGGGCATTAATACTGGATAGGCGTTACCTGTTTTCAAATCCCAAAACCTTAAATCACCTGCTGTGGCTAAAAAGCGAAAATTTGGAGAAATAGCACAATTGTAGCATTCATTTATCTTAAATTTAGTTTGACGGTGCCAAGTAGTAGTATTTATTAATTCAACAGTTTTGTTAGGTGAAATAGCTAGTAAAATTTTACAATCGGGCGAGAAGGCAATCCCAGCAGGTAGTTTCATTGTTGTTTTGTGAGAAGACTTTTGTAACTGTGGTGCCTCTGGGCTAGGAGAACCACAATATTGGCAAAATTTTCCTTCACAAACTTTACTGCATTTGTAACAATTTTTTAAGGAATGTTGATTAAGTTCTATTTTGGAAAGATCCCAAACATCTAAATTATAATAATCACGGCTAATTGCTGTGGCAAGTGTTTTTCCATCTGCAGAAAATGCCATTGATTCACTTGCTCCACAAAAAGTGGCATAGCACTTCCATTCAGGTATTTTCCAAATTTGTGCTTCTGCTCCTCTATCGTTTCCTATAATTAGCATTGAGCCATCAGGAGAAATTGCCAGACTTGGATTAAACCAGTTACCCGTTAATTCATGTAATGAAGAGATAGTAAAAAAGGTTAAGTTTTTACCACTAACTGGACGTAATTGAGAAAGTTGTTGGAATAATTCCTGATCAGAAATTTCTGATGGCTGAAAATTTGCCTTTTCAAGTGCAGCTAAAATCTCACTTGACCATCTAGGAGGTGCTTGAAAAACCCATTTCCACAAATCATCAAACAATTGGTTTTGTATTTTTAATTCTATTAGAGTTTGCCATTCTTTATCTGATCGAGTGGCTAGATTTGAAGCAGAATTAAATTCAATAAATTGGGCAAACCTTAAATCTTTACTATCTTTTATTAGTGAAGCTATAGCTTGTTGTTTTTTCTTGTCAAGATTATTGTAAAGCGAGAATAGTTGTTGCAATTCAGGATCAATTTTTAGATAAGCTTCAAAATTGCTTAGTTAATAAATAAAAAAGTCCTATGATAATGATTCATCGGTTGGTAAATAACCTTTAATAATAGCAATCTCAATTAAAGCTAGTGATTGTTGTTCAATTATCAGCCGACAACTCATCAATAGCCCGTTTGTTCTCTAAGTTAGCCAACACTTTAGAAGCAAGCTGTTTAATATACTCATTATTATCATTAAGAAGATTTGCTAGTTCTGTTAAACATTTATTATCTCCTACATAAGCACTATCAATTATTGGCTTTAACTTAAGTTCAAACTCAGCACGCAAACTATATTCAAGCAAGCATATTAAAAACTGCCATATTTCTTTATCAGAATCTTGACAAAGTTCCAATTGAGTTTGAACTCTTGTTAGATAACTTCTATCCATATGAGCTAATGGAATTTTACTTAATGATTCCCAAACCCTAAGAATGGGAGGTTTTCTTTCATTTTTGCAATGAGTAATAATACCCTGATTATTTGACTCAAAACTAAACTGTGTCACTATTCCATCTCTGCGTTGATGAGTAGAAGTTGATTGTTGTTTTTAAAGGGTCAATTTCCCAAACACTTATTCTTTCTATTTTTCTAATTCCTGATTACCAATTGAACTATAAATATCTTTTGAACCAGTAATGCCAGTAGTCATTACTCTTTCCCATCAGACAAGAGCGTTAGAGCAGAAATATGGTGTCACACTGTATTTGACCCTTACACTCTCCTGTCTTTAGATCCCAAACTATCAATCTACTATTATTTTTATACGTAAAAGTACCATAATCAATTGTAGTAGCAACTAAGTATTTATTATTAGGTGTAAAACATACTGATCCAACAATACCAGAAAAATCTAGGGTTAAAAAACATTCTCCCGTTTTGACTTTCCAGAGTTTAATATTTCGGTCAAATTGGTCTCCAGCAGTAAGTAATAATTGATTATCTGAAGAAAAAAGCAGTTGTGTTAGTTGAGGTTGTGCCTCCATGTACCACCATGAGGATTTCGTTTTGTACCTTTTTTGTCAGTCCACTTTATTTTTCTACTATATTTACCTATAGCCAAATCCCAAATTTTTATAGAATAATCACTACCTGTAGCCAATAACTTGCCATCGCTAGATAAAGCAATTTGGTTTATTCTTGATTTTGATAGTTCTTTTGTATCATCTGGATCTACTAATGGTGGAAAATGCTCTCTAGTTAATATATTTACCAAATGAATTTGGCTGTATTCCTCAATTATCACAAGCAATCCACTATTGGGAAAAAAAGAAAAATAAGAGAGGTATGTTTTGCTGTTGATTTGAGCTTTAGAAACACCTGTTTTCCAATCAAAAATAGACAAAATTTCCCCTTTGTAGCCGTGATGAATAGCAAGCAATCCTGTACTAGGGGAAATTTGCGAGTTTCTCAGTTCTCCAATACATTCAAAATTCTGGCTAGATTTATAAAGAGGTAAAACTAGATTACCATCTATTTGCTGGTGTAATTTACAAAGATTCTTTCTGTAAAAAATCCTGTGGTTAAGCAGCAATAGAAGGAAGATTCCAAAGAGAATCCCACTCACCATTAAGCTCAACGACCTTTAAAATAGCCAAAGACTTAGAACCAGAAGAACACCAAGACATAGAGTTGTCTTTCTGGCGTTTGCCAATAACCTGATCAACGCCCTTTTCCATACGACCAGAGCCAATAGGCTTAGAAGCCTGCTTGCGACGCTCATAGTCAATAATTTCAGCCTTGTGCTTAAGAAGATAAGAAATCAACTCTTCTAATTTTATAGAGTTTCTAGCCTTAACTTCATTGCGAAGATAAAAAATTACTTCACTAATGTGACCTTTCCACAATAAGGGAAAAATAAAATTCAGATGATGGAGTTTTTCTTCTTTATTGCGTCCAATCATAGAAAAAAGCTCATAAACCTTCTTCTCAAGATGATACCAATCTAAGATTATAGTAATTGTTGTGCCAAAAATTAGCTGCAAACTATTACGAATGCTCTTTGCCCCATCTGTTATTGCCACTATAGGTAAGGCAGATCTGCGCCTTGAATACTCAATCATTAGCTCACTTTTTACTACTTCTTCTAAACTTACTAATTCATTTGCTTTTTTATCAGTTCCTGCTATTAGGTAACGATATGAGCCATCTTTTTGCTCTAACATTACTATATCTGTATTGACTCTAGTTTTTTGCTCAACTTCTTTGCCATCTCGTTTGGCTTTTTGTTCTTTAACTATAATCCCATCATCAAATATCAACACTTCTTCTGCTTTTGCATCATAAATATTTACTCGTGTTTCTATTTTTGGCATTTTTCCTTTCTTTAATCTTTGAGTAACTATCTGTTGTTGGGCTTGGCTTATCTCTTCTGCTTTTGCTTTTACCATTAACCATATCCCTTGATCGCTTAACAACTTTTGTCCTGTGTTTCTTTTGATTAATTTTTCTACTTCTTCATAACTCAAGCGATTACTATAATATGCCGCGTATTCTGCCAATCCATCACTTACGTATCCATTCTTGCATTGCCCTGTTATGCTTAAGTAATCTTCTCCGTTATCAAACCTTTGTACCTTGAACTTAAATTTTCCATGTAGGGTTTTGATTTCTATTTCACTTGTTCCATTTACTTTTAATTCGCTTTTTTTTTACTTCTTGCTCTTGTGCCTCTATCATTAACTCTTGTTCTATTTTTGGCAAACTGCTTCTTTTGAATTTTTCCACTGCTGCCTCTATTTCTAACAAACTTCCTTGCCCTACTTCCAACTCATACTCTTGCATTTCCCCTATTTGCTTGCCTTCTTTATTTTCTAGCATTATTTTTATCTTTGCCATTTTTCATCCTCCTGAGTTTTTTTCTCTCAAGAGTTTACTTTATGGCATCCAACTATCACAGGATTTTTTACAGAAAGCAAAGTTTTGAAAAAACTTCGCTTCCATCTAACGGTTGATAATGGTTTGACTCTAATATTTCTAGTATTTCACTTGACCATCCAAAAGGAACTTGAAATACCAATTCCCATAGTTGCTGATATTGTTTCTTGAAGGCTAATTTCTGGATGATTTCCTGATAATCAACTATTTCCTGTGGTTCAAAAAATTGACCTACTTCATGATAAAGAGTTGAAAAAAGATATGATTTGTTAAACTGTTCATTAAAATCCATTTATTGTATCTCCATTATCACTATCAAATTGATTTTAGCTCTTTTGGCAGCATCGGCCAAAAACAGGAAAATCTTTATTACAAATTTATCTTTATAAGAGTTTTTATTGGACAATAAAAGATAGAAAACGTAAATAGTTTACGCGTCTACTGTTATAACTAAAATAATAATAATAAAATAACATTTTTAGGGGGTAATTTTGAAGTCTTATATTTCATTTTTGCTATTGTTTCAACTTATTCTTTGTGCTCCAGTGCTAGCTTGGCAAACCATCACAGGAACGCTTTCTGGGCGAGTAATTGACGAAAGCTTAACTCCTTTAGTTGGTGTAGTTGTAAGAGTAACACATTTAAGCAATGGTTTTGTTTATGCTAAAAAAACAGACTTGCAAGGCATTTATCGTATTGATTTTTTACCTGCTGGAGAATACCGTATTGAAGCAGAAAAAGAAGGTTATAAATCAAATATAATTGAAAGATTTGTTGCAGAAGTAAACCGAGAAAAAGTTATTAAACCGCCCCCAATACAGCTTATTCCTGTTAGCCTTCCCCAACCTGTCACCGTCCCACAAAATATTGCTGGGGTCTTGCAAGCTAATATTGCTGATTCTACTTTGCGTGGTAGTGCTACAGCTGAATTTATTACTGCTCTTCCCTTAACAGGAATTCGTAGCTTTGATGCTTTTGCTTTACTAGTAGCTGGTGTTTTACCAGCACCAACAACTAATGGTGTTAGCGGCCCTGGCATTGGAGTTGTAACAGCAGGACAATTTTCCGTTAATGGTGCAAGAGCTAGAGCTAATAATTTTACAATTGATGGTTCAGACAATAACGATCAAGATGTTGGTGTTCGTCGTCAAGGTTTTACTTTAGTTGCTAGCCAGACAGCAGAAAGCCTAACAGAATTTGAAATCTCCACACTACTTTCTAATGCTGAAGCTGGACGAAACACAGGTGGACAAATTAATATTGTTAGTCGTTCAGGTAGCAATAAAATAAACGGCGAAATTTATAATTTTTTTACTGATTCTGCCCTTAGTGCTCGTGATTTTTTTGACTTTTCTAGTGAAAGTAACCCAAAGAAAAACCCTTTTACACGTAATCAAATTGGTGCAGCAATAGGTTTTCCATTAATTGCCAACAAACTAAATTTATTTGCTAATTTTGAACATAAAAGCATTAATCGTGTACAGGAAGAACATTTTTCTGTTCCAACAACTCTGGAGCGTTCTAGAAGCTTAAATCTAGCAAGACGCTCTAGCAAACTAGGTTTAGATGTACTTGATCGAAATTTTTATCCTTTACCTAATAATGTAGGAGGGCCTTATCAAGAAAATACTTTAACTAAAATTTTAGCAGCTAGCGGGCGTGGGACTCTTTTGCAATTAAAGCTGATTACCGATTGCCTATTGAAAATAAAGTTTCAAACTTGACAGCTCGTTATAATTTTACTGATGATAAAACAACTATTCCAACAGTTGATCAGGCGATTAATTCAAGCATTCAAGCAAAAACTAGGACTCAAAACCTAGCTTTAGCTTTAAGCATAGATTTAAGTGAAAATATTGCTAATCAATCCAGGTTTTCTTATGGACGTACCGCGCTAAGTTTTCAAGAATTAGCTGATAGTCCATTTATTTTCCAATCTGGATCAACTGGACAAGATCTTAATGCAGATGGACAAGCAGACGGACGAACCGGCCCTATTGGAAGAATATTACTTGCTCCATTTAGCCCAATAGGAATTGATACAGATTCTTTTCCCCAAGGTCGGGTTAATAACTCTTTTCAATTTGCTAACACAACAGCAATAACAAAAGGAATGCTGTCTCTAAAATTTGGTTTAGATATTCGCCGAGTACAGCTTAACAGCTTTTTAGACCGTAATTATAGAACTCAAATAGCTTTTAACTCAGGCTTTATCAACCGTCCAAGACAAGGTTTAACCGTTGGCACAGGAGCCGACTTTGCCGCTTTTGGTCTACCTGCTGATATTTCCCAGGCTCTAGCAATAGTGCCAGATTCAACGCTTGCACTACGTTTTACAGAAACTAACTTTTTTATTCATAGTCAACTGAGAGTGCGACCAAATTTAACTTTAGAGCTTGGTCTAAGATATGAAAGAAATAGTGTCCCAACAGATGCAACCGGACGTTTAGAACGCTCTTTAACTATTATGGATTCTGAACTTCCGCCATTTGATCCCAACCGCCCTACAGCACAAGTTTTTCTGCGTAGCCTTTGCAGCACAAAGAGATATTCTAGCTAACCGTCAAAAAAACTATGAAGCAGATAACAATAATTTTGCTCCTCGTATTAGCTTTGCTTATGATTTGAGCAAAAAAGGTCGTCTAGCTCTGCGTGGTGGTTATGGGCTATTTTATGACCCAATTCTAGGAACATTGGTTAATCAATCAAGAAATGCTTTTCCTAATTTTATACCAGTAAACTTTGGCTCTAGTACTCTTTTAGTGAAGCACTTACGGCTAATCCTGCATTTATTCGTTTTGGAAATAATTTAGATATTCCACTAATTCAATTTGGCACATTAAACACAATTGGACTACCTGCAAATCAATTTATTACTGCAATTGGAGCTTTATTGCAGGTAATAACAAATGATCCTGTTGGAGGTGGTTTTGGTGCTGGTGTTACTTTGCCTGAAAAAACTTAAAAGCTCTTATTTACATCAATATTCGCTATCTTTAGAAAAGGTTTTGTTAGACCGTTACACTTTAACTTTGGCTTATGTTGGCACTAGCGGAAGAAAATTAACCCGTGTACGCACTCCAAATGCAGGACAATCTAGCTCTGTAGGAATTAGATTAATTCCAGGATTTCCAACTCAAGTAATTCCAACCTTAAACCGTCCAAATTCTTCTTTGGGTGCTGTAACCTTTTTTGAAAGTGCTGCTAATTCTAATTACAACGCCCTACAAGCATCTCTAACAAGAAAGTTTTCTCAAGGTCTAGCTGTGCAATTAGCTTATAACTATTCACACGCAATTGATGATGTATCAGATATTTATACATTGGCAGGCTCTTTTGCAGTTGCACAAGATGAGCTAGGACGAAGTGAAGGCTTAAGATCAGAAAGAGCTAGTGCTAGTTTTGATGTTCGTCATCGTTTTACAAGTGCAGTGCATTATAATTTAGCAACTTTGTCAACTAGTAAGATACTGTCTGGTTTAGAGTTAGCAGCTATTGTCACTTTGCAAACAGGACAACCTTTTACCGTTAATAGCAGTGTAGATGTTAACTTTGATGGCAATTTAACTGACAGACTTAATACAACTGAAGGTTTAATAATTTCCTCAAATGGTCGTAGCCGCATTAAACTTAAGCCTAATACTAGTTTTGTTTCCCTACTTGCTCCAGTAGATTTAGCTAATCCAAGTAATGGTGCGGTTGGACGCAACACTTTTCGTAGTGCTGGCATTGCTTCACTAAATTTAGCTGTAATTAAGAAGTTAGCAATTACAGATAGTTAATATTTATTTCTACGTTTAGAGGCATTTAATTTATTTAATCGTACTCATTTTGGAGTGCCAGTTAGAATATTTGAATCTCCTAGCTTTGGCTCATCAGTAAACACAAATCTTTCACCAAGAACTATTCAATTTGCTTTGCGCTATCAGTTTTAACTGAGGGCGTATTAACAAAACCATGAACTTGAAATTTTTCTCCGCTTGGGCTGGCAAAACCAACATTTCCACAAAGAAAGTTATTGTTAGGATCCTTAAAAAATCCTAAAGAAACTTTTTCTGCTGTTGCACCAGATAAGATTTCATGCTCAATAGTTCCATTTTTTAGCCTAATATAAACACGGTAAGAATCACCTACTTTTATAGGTGGAATAATTGGAAGTGATGGAGCAATTGGAGAATTTAAGTTTAATACTCCATCACGACAAAGAAAAACTTGAAATTTGTTTGGGGCCTGTCCTGTAGGGCCATTTAAGTAAAATAAATAATAATTTTCTCATCCTGAGCATTAATAATCCAGGTTGCCCCAGAGAATCCAAAAGTCGTAGTCCAAAACTACTTCACTTTCGCAGTAATAAAGGTCTTTTGGCATCCCAATTTTGTTAATACCTTGAACCGTCATCACTCCATTTTCAGCTTTCCATAAATCAGGTGCATTCCAAAGACTTAAACCACCTTCAAAGTTATCTGCAAATTCGGCACTTGTTAAACGAGGCTTTAAGTCTACTGTAAGAGTAGTTTCTTTATCAGCCTCAAGATCAATAATTGTTTGATAAGCTTCAAAACCATTATTTTCTAAAAGTAACAAATATTTACCATTACGAAGAAAACTTGTTGCTTCTAGTACACCTAGGCTAGAAACTATACCTATTTGTTCTTTATTTAAGTAAACACGTGTATTTGGTTTAGCAGTAATTTTTAATTTAGCTGGAACTTTTTCCAGAACTACAGGAATTTGCAAAGCTTGTCCAGAAATTTCAATTGGAGAGGAAAATGTTTTATGTTCCGCTAACTCTATTGTAAGGTTATATTTACCAACAGGAAGTTTTGCTAGTAAAAGATTATCTGGGGATAAAGTAAAAAGGTCTTTATCAACTATTTTATTATCAATTTTAATTACTGTTTCTGGAGAAAATTTTGCAAATTTTAATTCAAGTAGTCCAAATTTAGCTTCTAGTTTAGCTTCTATTGGCAGAAGCTTTTCGCCTGCTAATTTAATTTCTTGGTTAAAAGGAAAATATTCTCTATGTTCAATTCTAAGTTGGTATTTGCCTGGTTTTAGTGTAATTGGTTTACTTAAATTACCATCAGCTAATATTTTTCCCTGTAAGCGGTTATTAATGTAAATTTCTGCTCCTTCTGGCGCAGAATAAACAGTTAATTGACCATAAGCAGGAGCTTTAATTTCTGCTTTTTTAATTTCTACTTTTCTAGGCTTTTTTTGGGCAAAAGTTAAGGGTGACAAGAAAAAAAATAAAGAAATAATAAATAAGCAGGATAAAAAATTTTTACTCATTTTGCTGAAACGGCTAAACGAAAACCTAGATCTTCTTGCAAAGTATTTGGCAGATCCCAAATCCGCGAACTAGTACGAGAATCTACAACTGCATTACTAAAGTTTCCTCCACGAATAATTTTGCATTCTAGGTCTGATTTCTTAAATTTATAATTGCTATTAGGGTATAACCTAAAACTTGAACTAGTCCACTCGCTTATATTACCAGCCATGCTAAAAATTCCAAAAGGGCTTTTATCCGTAGTAATATTTGGAGCTTGATTTATAGGTAAAGGGTTTCTGTTTTCGTCCGCTACTGCTATATTGGCTAGACCTTCTTTCCAAAGATTTCCCCAAGGAAAATGATTATTAGTGTTGCCCCGTGCAGCATATTCCCATTCTTCTTCTGTTGGTAAACGGTAAGAAATTCCATCTTTTTTAGATCTCCATTTACAATAATTATTAGCATCCTCCCAACTAACCTTGGTGACAGGATAATCTTCTGTATTGATTGGGAAATTATTACCTTTCCAATGTTCTGGTGGTGTGTAGGCGGAATCTAAAACAAATTCTTGATACTATTTATTTGTCACTTCATATTTACTTAAATAATAAGACTCTAGCTCTACTAAATGTTCTGGAACTTCTTCATCTGGAATTTTACAACCTGGAATTTCTAAACAATCTGTTAACTCACGACCAATTTTTGCCATTGCACTTGGAATTAGGACAAATTGAGATAAATCAGGTATGTTTGTTGAAGTTGTTAAAATTTTTGGCGTTTCAAGATTTTTATTAACTGTTGAAGCTGAAGTGTTTATTGGAGTTGCTGATGTAGAAAGCTTTTCGCTAAGACTCCAAAGACCAAAACCACTAGATAGAGCAACAACAATTACTGCTGCTGTTAATAAATAATTCATTTTCCATAACTTATCAGTAGTAATGCCTTTTTCTTCTTGTTTTTTTACTATTAAAGTATTAGCTGTTGTAGCAACTGAAGGTAATTTACTTATAGGAAGTTTATTTTGTACAGTTACTAGATTAGCACGGTTAGAAATAGTAGAATTTGCTGTATCAGATAAAGCTTGCCAAAGTTCTTCTGCTGTTTGAGTTCGCTCACGAACATCTTTAGCAATTGATTTCATCACTACTTGACAAAGAGCCATAGGAAGATCAGGAGCAAATTCTATTAAATCAGGAGCAGGTGTATTAACGTGAGCATACATAAAACTTAGCGTGCTATCAGCTTCAAAAGGATTACGACCTGCTAGCATTTCATACAAAATAATTCCTAAAGAATAGATATCAGAACGTCCATCTAAGGATTTTCCTTGGCATTGTTCGGGTGACATATAATGTGGCGTTCCAAAAATATCTCCTGGATTAGTTAGTGGTGCGCCACCCTGGGTAAAAGTGGTAAGTTTAGCAATACCAAAATCAAGCAATTTAACTACTTCTCGTCCATCTTTTTGATGGAAAAAAATATTATCCGGTTTTAAGTCTCGATGAACAACGCCTTTGCTATGAATCAATGATAACGCCTGACAAACTTGTTTAGCAAAATCTATAACTTGGCTTAAAGACATTTGCTTATTATCACTTAATCGTTTGCGAAGGGTTTCACCTTCTAAATACTCCATTATCAAATAACAAGTTTTTTCTGCTACACCATAATCAAAAACTCTAACCGTGTTGGGATGATCAAGTTTAGCTGCTGTGCGGGCTTCACGCTTAAAACGTTCTATTGCATCGTCGTCTTGTGTCCAATAGGTATTTAGCACTTTAATTGCTACCATAGTGCCTAAATCTATATGGCGTGCTTGATAGAACTTGGCCCATTCCACCTGTACCAATTAATTTTACTAACTCATATTTACTTAAAAAAAGTTCTCCTATTTTTAATTCAGGAATATTATTTTTTTTTCCTTGCGTAATTTTTTTGGTGTGTAACTCGCTATCAGGAACTAGTTTGTGTGCAGGAATTTCTAAAAAGCTATTTGCAGCCTCATCAGCAGCAATTAAATTTTTTACTTCATCATAAAGCTCTTTATCCTCGCCACAAACAGAAAGTAAAAATTCTTCTTGTTTGGCCCCTTGAAATTCAAGAGCTTCTTCAATTATTAATTTTACTTTCTGCCAATGTTCGGGAGTCAATTGCTTAACCTCTGATTAAAATTAACTAATAACAATCAATTAACTTAATTAGATAATTTTACTAGACGTACATATGAAAAAGTTTGTAAATCTGTAGAAACTATTAACAAATTTCCATCAGCGTCAATACTTAAAACTGGTGTGCCAGCAACACGAGCATTAGCAACTTGTCCACCATCCCCACTATATTCATCAGCTTTACCACTAGCAAAAACTGTTAATTTTCCACTTTGTGCATCTAGCCGCCAAATACGAGTATTAAAAAATCCTCCAGAAACTGATGTGCTTTCAACAAATTCAAATGAAGCAATAAAAATATTGCCTGCTTTATCCATTGCTAACCCAGAAACGGTTCCTAAACTAGTATTAAGCGGTGTGTCAGCATCTCTAAAACCTATTTTTCCATTACCAGCAATTGTAGTAATTATATTGGTTTGCCCGTCAATACGGCGAATCCGATTTCTATCATTAATAAAAATATTGCCTTGTGGATCTGTAACTATTTCTCTGGGGGCAATCTCAACAGATATTGCAGGAACATTATCAGGAATATTATTAATATCTCCTACTCTACCATTACCAGCAATTGTAGTAATTTTTTTGGTTTTAGCATCTATTTTACGGATACGCCTAATTTCAGAAATAAAAATATTGCCATTACTATCAACAATTAAATCAATAGGGCTTGTTAAGCTTGCTTTTTTAGCTTTTATATCATCTTTCTTAGAACCTGCAACAATACCTGCAATAGTGCTGATTATTTGAGTATTAGCATTAATGTTTCTAATTTGTTGATTAAAACTATCTAAAATTAACAAATTTGAATTTTTATCTATTTGTAAAGAGTCTGGGCTAAAAACAACATCTGGATCTGTAGCTGTTTTTCCATCCCCTTGGCTGGGAGTAAAAATTACTTTCGGCCCACTACCAGCAAAAGTGCTTATAACCCCAGTAGAACTATCTACTTTTCTTACAACCTCGTTCAATAAATCAGAAATAAATAAATTATTTTGTGAGTCAGCAACTACATCACCAGCAAAACCTAAACCAGCATTAACAGCTAAGTCTCCATCTCCACGCAAATTAACTAAATTACTGCCAGCAATAGTTTTTGCTTCAATAAGAGTTTCGTTTATTGGCAACATAATGATTCTGTTAAGAACATCCATAAAAAGATTTCCTAAACCATCTATTGCTAATTCATTAGATGGAATTAGACCATCTATTGTAGCTGGATCTTTATAATCTAAACGATTGATTATATTGGTTGTTAGATCTATTTTTACTAACACTGGTGAATTAGCAAAAAGTATATTGTTAGGCCCCAAAACTAAAGAAATTGGTGTTAGAGCAACTTCTGTTGCAGGTCTATTATCCTCTATTCTACCTGTATATCCATTTCCATTACCTGCAATAGTATTAATAGTGCCTGTATTTGCATCAATTTTACGTATCCGTTTATTATCAAATTCAGCAATAAAAATATTACCTGTTGAATCAACTACAATATCAGAGGGAGCTATATTAGCTTCAATTGCTGGGCCACCATCGCCAGAAAATACTCGATTTCCTGTACCAACAATTGTTGTAATAATACCTGTTTTGCTATCTACTTCTCGGATTCTATTACTAGCACCTATTAGTAAATTGCCATTAGGTCTAAAAGCAATACTTATTTTTTCAAATAAATCGCCAAGAATAGCTTTTGTTGCTAGTCCACCATCACCAGAAGCTTGACCAAGTTCTCCACCAGCAACTGTAGTAATTATATTAGTAGTTAAGTCTAAACGTCGGACACTTGCAGTTAAGTCATCTACAATAAATAGATTGCCGTTGTTGTCTAAAGCTAAATCCCCAGGTCTTATTTGAGATAAAAGGGCAAGTTCCCCATCTCTAAAAGCAGTTCCACCACCAGCAATAGTAGTAAGTATTCCTGTTTGTGAATCTACTTTACGCACTCTTTGGTTTATGCTATCAGCAATAAATAAATTTCTATTGCTATCAACAAGTAAACTACTTATACCAAATAAACTTGCTTTTGTAGCTAAACCACCATCACCATTAGAAATTAAGCCTCCAGCAATAGTAGTAATTTCGCCTACAGCAAGCTCACCTACTGGTTTAGCTATAACATTAATACCTTGTTGTGCTAAACCCCCTCTAGTTAAGACACTTAAAACACCAGTGCCAGGAGCTTTTTGAGCAAGTATAGTTACTTTAATTTCATTAGCACTAACTACTTCTATATTTTCAATAGCTTTATCAGCAAATGTAACAATACTTTCTGGCGCAAAGTTTTTTCCCTTTATAGTAACTACTGCGCCATTATCCATAGATACAGATTTTGGTGTAATGCTTTCAATTTCTGGTGCGCCGACCGTAACAACTTTAATTGCTTCTGTTTCATTAATAGCTTCTGCATCAAGTACAAAAACTTCATTTCCAGTAATTGAAACGCTAACAGCTTGATTAAAAGACACATTTGGTTGTGCTAACTCTATTACTTCAGCCTTTTGACTAAATGGGCGTGTAATAATCTTAACACTAGTATTATCAACAACATAAAGATTTCCTGCACCATCAAATCAATGGATGAAGGTTTATCAAAACCTATAGCTAGGTTTTGATTATTACTATTAAAACTGACTATTAACTATATTATTTGCACTAGTAGCTACGCCTAGGGTTGATACATTAGTAGCTACTTGGTCATTGTTACGAATAATTTCTATTAGTCTAACTCTGTTATTGTCTTCATCAGCAACAGTTAATATTTTGCCATCAGAGCTAAGAGCCATTCCAGCAGGACGCTTAAATCTAGCTTGTTGACCTGTTCCATCGTTATTTCCGCTTTCGCCAGGTTTACCAGCTAGTAAAAAAAGCTCTTTTTTGGAAATATTTGCAAAATAAATTACATGATTATCTGTATCAGCAATATAAAGATTTCCACTTGAATCAACAGCAATTCCTCTTGGGCCGTTTAATGAAGTGTTAGAAAGAGCTTTTTTCCTTCTATATCAAATGAATTTAGTCCAGGTGAGCCAAGCCCTAAAAGTGTTTCTACTTGGTCATTAAAACTAATTTTACGAATACTATGATTTAAGGTATCACTAATATAAATTCCACCATTGACGCTATTATCTATTGCAATTGCTGTGGGCCCGGCAAACAAAGCATTTCTCCTGATACCATCCTGAATGCCACCTTTTTATCTTTACACCAGCAAAGATTTCTAAGAAGAGCTAAGTGCTTTACTTGCTTTCATTATTACATGTTGTTTTGGGTTACTTAGATAAAGTTGGCCGTTGCTATCTGTTTAGTATCACCTAATTATTCATTTGATGATTTACATTCAGCAACCGTGACAAAAGTAGAAATGCTGTTACTACCTTGTTTAGCTGTGTTAGCATTATCAAGCCTTGATTGACTCCCTCGAACTTCTCCCGAATTCAGGATCAACTTGTGCAATTCTGCTACCTGATTGCCAAAGCACTCCCTGATAAGTTTTTGGTCTGAAAGATCCGTAGCAAAGTTAAAAAATACGATTACCTTCATTTACTAGCCGATTATGACGTTGTCTTATCTAATACTATTTTGTAGATTTGTATTAGCTGCCAAGCGTTAAAACCCCATTAATTTATTTATGGATTTATTAAAAGGAACTAACGCAGCACTTAAGAGCAATATAACAAAAGTAAACGACTTTACTTTAACTCGTATACAAACCTCTTATGCTATTTTTTACTTATTTTATAGATATGGAAAAATATTATTTTGCTACTAAGACGACGTAAAATTATAAAAAAACATATAAAAAAGCAGGAGATTAATAACTTCATTGTATATAAGAAATAAAATTACGTCAGATTTGGGTGGTTTAATCTATGTCTGATGACTCACAAGATGTTACAGTAATGTTAGTTAAGTGGAGTAATGGCGATCAAT